>NZ_PJAV01000177.1:0-74340 GCF_002836695.1 Pseudoalteromonas sp. 78C3 | reverse complement strand
CGAAACGCAGATGGGAAGAGCTTACCAAAACAAAAAAGATTCAATGGCTAAGACTGCGGGTGCTAAAACTAAAGTTTATTCTAAGTACGGCAAAGAAATTTATATTTGTGCTAAAAACGGCGGTGTAGATCCAGATGGTAACTTATCATTACGTCGTTTAATTGAACGCGCTAAAAAAGACCAAGTACCAGCACACGTTATTGACCGCGCAATAGACAAAGCAAAAGGCGGCGGCGGTGAAGACTACTCAGCAACACGTTACGAAGGTTACGGCCCAGGTAACTGTATGATTATTGTTGACTGTTTAACAGACAACAACAAGCGTACCTTTGCTGATGTACGTGTTTGTTTTACTAAAGCAAATGCTAAAATTGGCGCTCAAAACTCTGTTTCACATTTATTTGATCACCTTGCTATTTTTGTATTTGACGGTGATGACGACGAAGCAGTACTTGAAGCATTAATGATGGCTGATGTTGATGTAACTGACGTAGAAGTTGATGACGGTAAAGTTACTGTTTTTGCTCCTCACACAGAGTACAACAATACGCGTACAGCGCTTGAAGAAATGGGTGTGACTGAATTTGACGAAGACCTAATTAGCTTTGTGCCACAAATTGAAACGCCGATTGAAGGCGAAGACGTTGAAGTTATGGAACGCTTTTTAGCCATGCTAGAAGATTGCGACGACGTACAAAACGTTTACCATAACGCGCAATTCTAAAGAGCGATTTAGTAAGTTAGAACGACTTTAAGCCAACAGCTATGTTGGCTTTTTCATTTTTAGAACATGGTATAAATATGAACTCCCTTAAAGAGCTTAAAAGTGGCAAACTTGCTGGGGCTACTCACCTGCAATTAGTAGAAGAGCTAACAATATTCCCGGAAGAGATTTTTAGCTTAGCTGACACGCTCGAAGTACTCGATTTATCAAATAATAACTTATCAACACTACCTGATGAATTTGCCTGCTTAACACGCCTTAAGCGAGTATTTTTATCATTTAATCAGTTTAAGCATATTCCTGCTGTGCTGGCTAAATGCCCTGCTTTAATTATGGTTGCGTTTAAAGGTAACCAAATTTCTGAATTTGCTTTAAACAGCCTGCCAAAAAATATTGAGTGGCTCATACTCACCGATAATACGTTAAGCGAATTGCCTGAAGACTTTGGTAATTACACCCAGCTTAAAAAGCTCGCGCTTGCGGGCAATCAACTTAAGCAACTGCCAAGTAGCATGGCGCAGTGTAAAAACCTCGAGCTTGTTAGGCTCTCCGCTAATAACTTAACACACGTAGACGACTGGCTGTTTGAACTGCCTAAACTTGCTTGGCTTGCGTTTGCCGGTAACGATTTTAATAAAGCCCAGTGCCTTACAAAGTGCAGCTTAGAAAATAAGCCTCTTGACGATTACACGCTTAGTCATGTTATTGGCCAAGGTGCATCGGGCGTTATTCATTTAGCGCAAGCTGCTAATAGCGCTGTAGCGATTAAATTATTTAAAGGTGCAATTACCAGCGACGGCTACCCGCTTGATGAAGTAAATTGCTGCTTACAAGCAGGCGATCACGCTAATTTAATTAAAGTACTTGCCTACATTGAACAAAGTGATCAGTTGGGTTTAGTGATGGAGCTAATAGATAAAAGCTTTGCTAATTTAGGTCTGCCTCCAAGCCTTGAAACCTGTACGCGTGATACCTTTAACAATGATTGCCATTACTCAACTCAAGCTATTTTAAAAATTGCACAGCAAATGGTAAATACCTTACATCACTTGCATGTTCGTAAAGTAAGCCATGGCGACGTGTATGCGCATAACACCATGATAAACAAAGATGCTGATGTTTTATTTGGTGATTTTGGTGCTGCTACTAATTTAACGATGCTAAGTGAGTATCAACAAAAGCAACTAGAGTGGATAGAAGTAAGAGCTTTGGGCTGTTTAATTGAAGACTTATTAGGCACGGTAACCGGCGATGATAGGCAAAGTGAGCTATTTGCTGAAATGTCCGATATGGCAAAGTGTGCTATGCAACCTTCATTAAATCAAAGACCTACATTTACTGAGTTATTAGAAGAGCTGAACATATAATTGAGTAGAGTCATAAAAAAGAGCAACGTTTAACACGTTGCTCTTTTTTTAGTTTATGTTTATTGAATTAATCGAGCTCATTTAGTGCGCTTAAACGGGTAAACCTGTTGTTTAAGCATACCTACCGGCATGTAATCTCCGACTACACCATACGCTTCTGGCCACTCTTTTTGGCCTTTAACAGCAGTACCAAACGCGTAGTCTAAAAACGAAAAATGCGCAGCGTAATTGCGGTCAATCGCGGCTTTATCTGACGCGTGATGCCAATGGTGAAACTGCGGTGTAACCATAAAATATTTTAGCCAACCAAATTTCACACGTACATTTGCATGGTTAAACACAGCCTGTAAACCCACAATTATTACGTATAAACTAATTATTTGCTGTGAAAATCCAAGTACAAATATGGGTGTGAGCACTAAGCTGCGAGTTACGAGTATTTCAAGAATATGTTGGCGAGAGCCCGCTAACCAATCCATTTCTTTAGCACTGTGGTGTACGCCATGAAAGCGCCATAATAATGGGACTTCGTGATAAGCACGATGCACCCAATATTGCATTAAATCAGCCACGAGTATTATTAAAAACAACTGCACTACAAATGGTGTTTGCTCTATATAACCTTGTACCGTAGATGATACAGCCCAGCCAAAACCATAATGCACAAAGTGGTTAGTAACGAGTAATACAAAACCAATAATTAAATGGTTTACGAAAAAGTGGTTTAAATCGCCTCGCCATTCGCTACGTAATATTTTTTGCTCTTTTCGATGGGGTAGCAGCTTTTCAATAACAATAAATATGAGTGTTGAGCCGAGTAAATCTAAAATAAACCAATCTAGCCCTATGTAAGGTGTGTCGCTAGCAAACTCATTTACCTCAACGTTTGGTCCGCCAAACATAATTGCCAGAACAATAAAAAACCACGCTGTAGCTCCTAAACGCTTATTGGTATTACGTACAAAGTTAAGTAGCCCTAAACTGCCCGAGACCAATAATGATGCAAACATAAGCTGACGTAAAAAGTCGACACTGTAGCTTTTGCGTAGTTCTGGTGTGGTTAAGTATTCAGGAAAGTGAAACGCTAATACGCCTAAGCAACTCAGTATTGCTAAAAAGCAGGCTATGTAGCCACTTATGTTGCCCTCACCTATCTGAAGATGATTTGTGCGAAATACCTTTCGTGATAAAGCTCTGATCATTTTTATTATTCCTTGCTTCGTTGAGTTGATTAAATACAACGAAATTCCATTGATTTACACACCCACATATTAACAAAATTTAGGGTATAAAAAATACAAATAGTTCCCTCCATAGTCTGAGTTGCAAATATACAGATAAACCAAACGCAAAAAAGCCACGCAATGCGTGGCTTGGTTGGATAAAGCTAAAACTTTACATCATTAGGGCTGTATTATAAAAACGCACCTAATGCTTTAACTTGGTCTAACATGCGGTTTGAGAAACCCCATTCGTTGTCGTACCAAGCCATTACTTTAACTAGATTGCCATCGGCTTTAGTTTGCGTTGCATCAAAGATAGATGACGCTGGGTTATGGTTAAAGTCGATAGAAACAAGCGGAAGCTCATTATATTGTAAAATATCTTTCATTGAACCCGTTGACGCTTCTTTCATGATTGCATTGATTTCTTCTGCAGTCGTATCGCGCTTAGTAATAAACGTAAAATCAACTAAAGATACGTTGATTGTTGGTACACGTACCGACATACCGTCTAATTTACCAGCAAGTTCTGGTAATACTAAACCAACAGCTGCCGCAGCACCTGTTTTAGTTGGGATCATAGATTGAGTTGCACTACGAGCACGGTATAGATCTGGGTGGTATACGTCAGATAGGTTTTGATCATTCGTATAAGAATGAATCGTTGTCATACTCCCCTTTTCAATACCTACTGTGTCGTTAATTGCTTTTGCAAGTGGTGCTAAACAGTTAGTAGTACACGATGCATTTGAGATGATTTGGCTATCAGCGTTAATTACATCGCTGTTTACACCATGAACCACTGTTGCATCCATATCTTTACCTGGAGCAGAAACGATTACTTTTTTAGCACCCGCTGTAATATGCTTAGCAGCGTCATCACGTTTAGTGAAAAAACCAGTACATTCTAAAACGATATCGACGTTTAGTGCTTTCCACGGTAAATTTGCAGGGTCGCGTTCTTGCGTTAACGTAATTACGTCATCGTCAATTAACATAGTGTTATTTTCAAGTGTTACTTTTTTAGAAAATTGACCATGAACTGAGTCATACTGCGTTAAATGTGCATTAACGTTAGCTGGTGCTAAATCGTTAATTGCTACAATTTTAATTTCGCTGTTTTGAGCTGACTCATAAAGTGCACGTAAAACATTTCTACCGATACGGCCGTAACCGTTAATTGCTACATTAATCATTTTAGACTCCTATTTAAGTTCACTTGCTTGGCGAGCAAGCGCTTCAATTGCTTGCCAGTCTTTATTTTCAATTAGTTGTTTATCTAGCATCCACGTACCACCAACACAAATAACGTTGTTAAGCGCTAAATAGTTCGGTGCAGTTGCTAGGCTAATGCCGCCAGTTGGGCAAAAAGTAATATGTGGTAATGGGCCACCAATTGATTTAAGCATTGCTGTTCCGCCTGCTGCTTCTGCAGGGAAGAATTTTAAATACTTAAAACCATGCGACGCAAGTTGCATAACTTCACTTGCAGTTGCAGCGCCTGGTAAAAATGGTATATCTGATGTTTTAGCCAAAGCAATAAGCTCATCGCTCACACCTGGACTCACCATAAAATCTGCACCTGCGGCAACCGAAAGATCAAAACTTGCTTTATCTACTACCGTACCAGTACCTACATAGGCTTCAGGTACTTCTGCTTTCATCAGCTTTACAGCTTCTGCAGCAATAGGTGTACGTAGTGTTATTTCTAAGGCTTTTAAGCCACCGTTATATAACGCTCTTGCAAGTGGTGCTGCATCTTCTAATTTTTCGATTACAACCACTGGCACCACGGGTGCCGATGCTAAGATTTTTTCAATACTCATTACTTGTTCCTCATTACCCAGTATGGCTAATATTTATTCAAGTCCAAAAGCACTCGCGCCTAAATCGGCACTGCTTACGATATTTCTAAATCCAGTAAATAATTCGCGACCTGTACCAAATGTTGCACTTGGCAGGCTAAGTTCTGCTTCACGTTTAGCAAGTTCTTCGTCGCTAACGTGTACTTTTAATATTCCGTTTGGCGCATCAAGTGTCACTAAATCACCTTCTCGGATTTTAGCAATAATGCCGCCTTCTACTGCCTCTGGTGCTAAGTGAATAGCAGCTGGTACTTTACCTGATGCACCCGACATACGACCGTCAGTAACAATGGCTACTTTAAAGCCTTCATCTTGAAGCGTTGCCATTACTGGCGTTAATTTATGTAGCTCTGGCATACCTTTCGCTTTAGGGCCTTGCTCTTTTAGCACGGCAATAAAGTCTTGGTTTAATTCGCCACGCGTGTATGCATCTTGCAGAGCACTTTGTGAGCTAAACACTTTCGCAGGAGCAGTAACAACCTGATGTTCAATAGCAACAGCTGACACTTTAATAACAGCTTTACCTAAGTTACCCGTTAGAAGTTGCAAACCACCTTGCTTACTAAAAGGGTTACTCACTGGACGAAGTACTTCTTCGTCATGAGAATTTGCTGGGCAATCTACCCATTTAACTTTAGTTGGGCCGGTTGAGTTGCTCATGATTAGGCTATCGTCTTTATCCAAACGAGGTTCTGTCATGTAAGGTGCTAAACCATCGCCTAGCATTGTTTTAACATCTGTGTGTAAGTAACCAGCGCTTGCTAGCTCTCGCATTAAGAAACCCATACCGCCAGCTGCTTGGAAGTGGTTTACATCTGCAGAGCCGTTAGGGTAAATACGTGTAAGTAGTGGTACAACTTCTGATAAATCAGACATATCTTTCCACGTAACCTGAATGCCCGCCGCTTTTGCTATCGCAACAATATGAATTGCATGGTTAGTAGAACCACCTGTAGAAAGCAGGCCTACTAAACCGTTTATAATCGTTTTTTCGCTGATCACATCGGCTAAACACGGGCTTTCTTTATCATCTGTAAGCTGCTTAAGCATAGTTTCTACAGCATTACCTGTAAGACCATCGCGAAGCTCAGTGTAAGGATTAATAAACGAACTACCTGGAAGGTGTAAGCCCATTATTTCCATTAACATTTGGTTTGAGTTTGCAGTACCGTAAAACGTACAAGTACCTGCGCTGTGGTAAGACGCGCTTTCAGCCTCTAATAAGTCTTCGCGACTTACTAGACCTTGTGCAAATTTTTGACGAATACGTGCTTTTTCTTTATTAGGAATACCTGATTGCATTGGACCTGCTGGTAAAAAGAACACAGGTAAATGACCAAACGACAATGCACCAATTAATAAACCCGGGACGATTTTGTCGCAAACGCCTAAACAAAAAACGCCATCAAACACATCGTGCGAAAGGGAAATTGCCGTAGACATAGCAATTACATCACGAGAAAAAAGCGAAAGTTCCATGCCGTCACGCCCTTGCGTAACACCATCACACATTGCAGGAACGCCACCAGCAACTTGTGCTGTAGCATCGTATTTGGTAGCAATGTCTTTAATTAAATCTGGGTAGTCTTTGTATGGCACATGAGCCGATAGCATATCGTTATATGAGTTGATAATAGCAAGATTTGGCTGCTCATCAGCCTTTAAGCGCGCTTTGTCATCACTGCTACATGCAGCCATAACATGGGCTATATTTCCGCAACCTAAACCGGCACGAACTCTTGTTTGTTTTTTTGCGTGCGAAATACGTTCTAAATAATCTTGACGGGTATTTTTACTGCGTTCGATAACGCGCTGGGTAACTTCTTGAATACGAGGATGTAACATAATTTAACTCATCTCTATTAGTTAGAGGATAAAGGCTCAGTAGCAACTACAGACTCCACGTAAATAACTGTACTGAGCATCTTTGATTTACCCGTTCAAAGGTACGCTACCAGGGAGCCTCTCACAACAGCCCTGACACCGGTGTCACTGTATTAACGCATAGCAATGACACCGGTGTCAACCCCGGGTAACAAAAATAGTTTAATATTTTAACATGACCGAATAATGACCTAATTGATTTTTAGGCACAAAGTATATTTTAGCAAGTTCAGAGCAAAAAAAAGCCCGAATAAGCGTCACTCATATTCGGGCTACTGTGAAAGTGTTTTTAACTCACTATTTTATCGCAGAGGTAGACTCGCGTGTAATTAAGCGCGACTCAAGCGTTACCTGATACGGCTGTTCTTGCGGTTGAGCTATGTGTGAAATAAGTTGAGTTACGGCTTGTTTAGTCATCTCTTCAACGGGCTGTGCAATAGTCGTTAAACCAGGCCAAATATGACGTGCAATGGGTGCATTATCAAAGCCGGCTATTGAAATGTCATCAGGCACTTTTAATTGGCGCTGGGTAGCTAATTTTAATACCGCTGCCGCCATATAATCGTTTGATGCAAATACAGCTGTTGGCCTAGGAGACAAATCTAAAATACTGCGTGCACTATCTACACCTGAGTGATAACTAAAGTTACCCTCCTCTACTAAGCGCTCATCAAACTCTATTCCATGGCTTGCAAGTGAACGCCTGTAGCCTTTAAAGCGTTGTTGCGTGGCACTGTGATCTGGGTGTCCTTTAATAAACGCTATAGATTTATGCCCAAGACTAATTAGATGTTCAGTAATTTCAAATGCGCCTTGCTCATCATTACTACGAACTGAAATAGAATCATCTTGAAGTAAAGCTGAAGCAACTCTTGCGTAAGGAATTTTTTTAGATTTTAAAAAAGTAACAAGCTCAGCAAAATCACCAAAAGGAGGTGTTAGCACAATGCCATCTAATCGAGAAGTCTGTAGTAATTGCTCAATATTATTTATAAGGGCTTCACCACGAAACTCACAAGGATGTATCAATAAATTATAGTTATTTTCTTTACATGCTTCTAAAGCACCTGTTTGCACGCGAGTAATGTAGCTTTTACTTGGGTTATCGTAAAGACACCCAATAATAAAGCTACGATTTTGTGCAAGGCCTCGTGCAATTGGATTTGGGGTGTAATCGAGTTCTTTAAATACCGCAAGCACCTTTTCTCGGGTTGCAGCACTAACATTAGGCTCGTTATTTAAAACGCGTGATACGGTTTTTTTAGAAACACCAGCATGACTTGCCACACTGTTTATTGTTACTTTTTTCATCACTCTATTTTTCCAAATGCGAACAAGGAAAGCTCCTTATTTGCTGTTGTGCAAACACGCTGCGGCACCAATTAGTGGAATATTATCTTGTGTTACAAGTATTACAGGAATTTGCCCTGCATATTGCGACATAATACCCTTTTGAGAAAATCGTTCAACAAAACGACTCTCTAGAAGTCTTGCTTGCATACGAGGCAGTATTCCACCGCCAATAAATAGTCCGCCTAAAGCGCCGTAAACAACGGCTAAATCGCCAGCTACACTGCCGATCCAATCACAAAATTGATTAAGCGTTGCATCGCACACAGCACATTCACCGCTATTTGCTAGACTACTTATTTGCGCAGCATCTAAATTTTTAGCTGTTACACCCTTAACCGCAGACATCGCTTTGTATAAATGCGTTATGCCAGGGCCTGAAAATACAGTTTCGATAGAAACATGAGGATGATCTTTACGTAATTCATTTAATAGTAAAGTATCGAGTTCATTAACAGGTGCAAGCGATATATGCCCCCCTTCTGAACTTAAAACAGCGGTAGATTGCGACGTTCTAACTAAGCACGCGGCACCAAAACCAGTACCTGGACCTATAACACCAATGTTAGCATTGTCATCAGCTTGACCTGATTTAACAATGACATTTTGTTTAGGATCTAAGTAAGGAGCCGCATATGCAAAGGCAGCAAAATCGTTAATGACCTCTAGTTGCTGTAAATCAAAATGAGTTTTAAATTCACTAACACTAAAATGCCAACCTAAATTGGTTAAATGTACCTGCCCAGCTTTTATTGGACCTGCAACGGCTAAACATGCGCGTTTAGGTGTAATATGCGAGACTGTTTGTAAATATTGCTCAAGCGCACTTTCAAGTGAACCAAAATTAGCACTAGGAAAAATATTAATGTGCTCTATTACAAATTGGTTAGTATGTTTATTAAAAGCAGTTATTAAAGCAAAGCGGGCATTGGTGCCGCCAACATCAGCAACTAGGATGGGATCAAATTGGGCAGAAGAGTTTAGGCTCATAGTATTATCTCTTTTGTTAAGCGACTCGTGCTTATTATTTTACAATGGTATACCATTGTTATTTATACTTTGAGCTATCACCTCAAAGTAGCTATCACAGTAAAAAATGCTGCCTAAAATATATAAACAGCGAATACGTTTTGACAACAAAATGATAAAACATTTACATTATGACACCGGTGTCAGCCGTTTATCAATAAAAATATACGTTAATTCACAAAAAGCTTGAAATTATTCATTAATAAACGAAAATGACACAATTATTTATCAAATTAATTAAGTTGTAACAATGAAAGGTAAAGCCACCTCATTTGATATTGCCCACTATGCTGGGGTATCTCAATCAACTGTATCTCGCGCTTTACGTAACAGCCATCTTGTTAATGAAGAAACACGTAAGCGTGTTTTCGATATAGCTAAAAAGCTTAATTATAAAGTTGATAAAAATGCCAGCAACTTGCGTACACAACAAAGCAGCACACTTGCATTACTTCTTTTCGAAGACCCTACTTCTGATGAATCACAAATTAATCCTTTCTTTTTAGCCATGCTTGGCAGCATTACCCGTGCTTGCGCTAAAGAAGGTTACGATTTATTAGTATCATTTCAATCGGCCAGTGCTGATTGGCAAGCAGACTATGAAGATAGCCACAGAGCCGATGGTATTATTTTACTCGGTTATGGCGATTACATTGATTACCAACCAAAATTTAATACCTTACTTGAACAAAACACTAAGTTTGTTTGTTGGGGTGCAACGGTCGATAATCGCCCAGATTTAACTGTTTGTTGTGATAACTACGGTGGCGGTAAGCTCGCCGCTGAGCACTTTATTGCACATAGTAGAACTGATTGCGCTTTTATTGGTGATGCATCTGATCATAGCCCTGAATTTTTTAGTCGTTTTCAGGGCTTTAAAGATGAGCTACTGGCTAACAACGTAAAAATAAACGAACGTAAAATGGCTAATGCTATATCTACTGAAGAATCTGGGTATCACGCCACTCGCTCGCTTATCGCTAATAATATTAAATTTAACGCCTTATTTGCTGCAAGCGACTTAATTGCTATTGGCGCTATACGTGCACTTAAAGAAGCAAATATTAACGTGCCAAAAGATGTTGCGGTAGTCGGCTTTGATAACATAGCCATAGCAAGTTATGTAAATCCACCGCTGACGACGATAGAGCAAAACACCACTGTTGCTGGGCAAATGCTCGTAGAGAACTTATTAAAACTGATACGTGGTGAAGAAGTGCAAAGTACCCTATTAGCTCCTATTCTCATTCCTAGAAGGTCAAGCTGAGCCTATTTTTTAAGCAAACACCGGCTACATCTGTTCACATCCATTTACAAACAATAAAATTGTATAATAAACAATAGATTAAAATAAAAATCATCTGAAAAACTATACTTTTCCGTCAAAAAGACATCAATTCCTCCCCCCTTAGCAATAGCTAGTCGTTAACTGTATTTACTATTTTGTTTCTGTAATGTAAATTTATTGTGCCGCTATAACCTTACTCTGTAACTTTATAGCTTAAATAACAATAATATCTCAGGGATTTACATATGTTTAAAACTAAAGCTCTATCAAATGCAATAAGATACTCTTTATTGCTAGGCTCTGTAGCCTTAGCGCCTAACGCGCTAGCTCAAGAAAATGACTTGAATTCAGACGTAGAATTAGAAGAAGAAGCACCTGAACGAATAGTTGTAACAGGCTCACGTATAAGAAAAGCTGAATTTTCAAATGCATCACCAATTCAAATTATCAATGGCGACTTATCTCGTGAAATGGGTTTATTTGATGCAGGCTCAATGCTTCAATCGACCAGCCAAGCGGCTGGTGCTCAAATAGATAATACATTTGGTGGTTTTGTACTAGATAACGGTCCGGGCGCTGCAACAATCGGATTTCGTGGTTTAGGTGCTGAACGAACTCTTGTACTTATTAATGGCCGAAGAATGGCTCCTGCTGGCGTTGGTGGTGCACCAACATCACCTGATTTGAATTTAATACCTGGCGTAATGATTGAGCGTGTAGAGAATTTATTTGATGGCGCATCAACCGTTTATGGTTCTGATGCGGTAGCGGGTGTAGCTAACGTAATATTGAAAAAAGATGTTGAAGGTTTTATTTTTGATGCATCTTATCGTCAACCTAAAGGTGAAGGCGGTGAAGAAACTGTACTTTCGGGTATGTGGGGCAAAACCATGGATAATGGTTTTATCACTGTAGGCGTTGAATATTCAGAACAAAAATCTCAATCTTTATCTGGTAACCCTTTTGTTAAAGGGTGTGAAGAGCGTATTTGGGAAGCTGAAGATGGCAGTATCGTAACGAGAAACAGTGGCTATGGTCCTGTGGCGAGTGGTGAAGATTCATGTGATATTTTCCCTCTAACAAATCGTATTAGCGTACCTTCTTTCTTTGGTAGTGTTTATTACACTCCTAACTTCACAAATACTGGTATTCCAAACTTCAGCGAATCAACTGTACCATCAAGTCTTGAAGGATTTTTACCTTCATGGGTAGCTGGCGATTTCGATGGCGATGGTATTAATGATGGTGTATTTGTTGATGGTAACGGAGATGGTTTCCGTGACGTTGATTTCCAAGACCCTCTATACGCTTTCCAACAATCTGATTACTACAAAAGTGGTGATTACAGAAGTAAAAATGAACGTATTTCATTAATGCTTAATGGTGAATATAACTTCCAAGACGATAACGACACAACTTTCTACTATGAAGGTTTATATGCGAGTCGTAAATCACCAATTTTTAGCCCTGGTGCACAAATATTTCAACAAGTAGCGGCATCAAATCCGTATAACCCTTGTGGTACAAACGGTATTGACTGTTTTGGCGTGTTAGGTGTGGGCCCTGGTGGACCAGAAGCCGTTCAGCCAATCATCAATATTCGTGGTGACCGTGATCAAACTGAAGTTGAAGTTTCACAATATCGTTTAGTTACTGGTGTTACTGGTAACCTCGGTATGTTTGAAAACATTGGTTTAGACAATTGGTACTACGACGCTTCTGTATCGTACAGCGCATCTAAAGGTACTGACCACCGTGTTGGTATTGATGAAGAGCGCTTAATTAACTCTTTAGAAACTGCTGTTCTTAATGATGATGGTACTGTTACCTGTGGTACCGGTTCTGATGGATGTGTTCCTGTTAATTTATTTGCAGACAGTATTTACCAAGAAGGTGGCGGTACGCTTTCACCTGAAGAAGCGGCCTATTTATTTATTGACCGCGACATCGAAACTAAAGTAAACCAGTTTGTTTTTAATGCATTCATGGGTGGTGACTTCTTCGCACTACCATGGAATAACGAAACTGTTGCAGGTATCGTTGGTATTGAATATCGTCGTGATGAGATTGAATCAAATCCTAATGCAGCAGCATCACAAGGCTTACTATGGGGCTACTTTGCTGACCAAGGCGCTGATGGCTCTCGTAATCTAAAAGAAATATTTACAGAAGTTGACTTCCCTTTACTTAAAGGAGTAAAAGGTGCTGAAGAACTTACATTTACAGCTTCTGGCCGTGTTTCTGAAGAATCTTTCTACGATGCTGAATCAACTTATAGCCTTAAAACTATCTACCGTCCTGTTGATTGGTTTACTCTTCGTGCTACAAAAGGTACTTCTTATAGAGCGCCAAACTTACGTGAACGTTTCTTAAACGGTACGTCTGGTTTTAATACAGTTGCCGATCCATGTGTTGTTCCGGAAGATGCTCGTAATATCGACCCTTTGAACCCAGGTTCAGCAGCTACATATAATGCAGCTGAAGAAACACGCGATACAGCGGTATTAAACGCTTGTCAAGCATCAGGTATTGATCCAACTACTCTTGGCTTAGGTCAAGGTGGGACTGATTCATATACTGCTACTTACAGCGCTGAGATTGAAACTGGCGGTACAACTGAGCTTAGTGCTGAAACATCAGTAGCTAAAACATACGGTTTTATCTTTGAACAACCGTTCACTGATGCATTTGATTTAACAATGTCATTAACTCGTTTTGATATTGAAGTAACAAATAGTATTGCAGAGCCAAGTGCTTTCTACAGTATTGGTCAGTGTTATTCTGCAGATGGTAATGATGCTTTTTGTAGCCGTATAGGGCGTGACGAAAATGGTCAAATTGATTTAGTTGATGCTAGCTTTATCAATATTGGTTTAATCTCATCTAAAGGTTTTGATTATAATATCTACTTTGAAACAGATACGGTAATTGCAGAAGAAAACTTAGGTATTACACTAGACCTTCAAGCTACGCGTATGACAGAGCAAGTTTTTGATGTACTTGGTACTATTGATGACAATATGGGTGAGCCAGATTCACCAGAATGGCGCGGTACAGCACGCTTACAACTTAAATATTCTGATTTTAGATTTAACTGGGAAACACGTTTCATCGGTAAAGGTCGTGAAGATGAAGATGATTTAGGTGAATTCGAAGAAGGTACTGCAGGTTGTCGTGGTTTAACTGACGCAAATGGTGCTCCACTTAAATGTCGCCCTGTTGGTTTCACTGATGACTACTTTGTACATAACATCGGTATGACTTGGTCTAACGATGCTTATAAAGTGAACTTTGGTGTACGTAACGTATTTAATGAAGCTCCACCAAAAGTAGATCCAAATGGTTCTTTCTCAAATACTAACATCCCTCTAGGTGTTGGTTATGATACTTCAGGACGTAGCCCATACATCAGTTTTACAGCTTCTTTTTAATTAGAATTGGCTGAGTATATATTCAATCCAGATGGCCTAAAATTTTAGGCCATTTTTTTTGAGGGAATAAAAAATGAAACTTAAAAAAAGAATGTTAGTAGGATTTACCTTACTAAGCCTATCTTCTTTCGCTAATAGCGAAACTGAAGATGCGACACAAGTGAGCAGTATCGATGCTTTCTCAATGTCATCGGCTATCCGTAGTGTTGTAGCATCACCTGATGGTAAGAAGCTTGCTATTTTAAGAGCGACTACCAAAAATGGTGACTATATAATTGAGATAAGAGATCCAAATAACCTAGAAGCAGACCCCGTAAGGTTGGGCGCTGATAAAATGCTGATATCTTCCATCGTGTGGTTAAACGATGAAAAACTTGGCGTTATGTTTAGACAAATACTAGAAGACGGAAGTCGCAAATACTGGGTTAATAAGTTTGCAATAACTGATGCAGATGGTGAAGGCGACTGGTTATTACCATTTAAGAAAAAGCGAAATGTTCAATTTAATATAATAAATATACTTCCAGACAAAAAAGATGAAGTACTCGTAGAAGTTGATATTAACAATAACTACATTCCAGATGTAGTGAGATTTAATATTAACACTGGACGAAGCGTTACTGTAATGCGCGGAAATGAAAAAGTATCAGGCTCGTTTGTTTCTGACTACGATGGTGAAATAAGAATAGCCCAAGGTTGGAATAAGTCTGATAACGCAATCGATTATTATGCCCGAGATAAAGGCAATGATGATTGGAAAGTAATTAAGCAAGTTAGTCCTAAAAAGCGTGAAAACTTTGAGATATTAGGATTTGCAAAAGGTAATCCTAACGAAGTTTATGTTAACGCCAACTTAGGCGAAAATACGACTGGCATTTATATTTACAACATTAAAACAGGTCAGTATTCTGAACGTCAATTTGGTCTTAAATCTGTAGATACAGACGGTGTTATACTTGATACCGACGGTACTTTACAAGGCTTTCGCTATACAACCAAGCAGCCTAAGTTTTATTTCACAGACCCAAACCTTCAAGCACTTAACGAATCTGTTGCTTCTTTATTTAAAGATAAATTTGTACAAATCATTAGTAGTTCTGATAACGATAACGTATTAGTAGTGAGAGTATCTGCTGACGATAATCCTGGCAGCTATTACATTGTTACTAATAAACAGAAGCTGACTAAAATTGGTGATCGACTTCCGTTTATTGATAAAAGTAAATTAGGATCCGTTAAATATATCTCTTATAAAGCAAGAGATGGACGCAAAATAAAAGCGTATGTAACCATCCCTGCTACTAAAGGTCCTTACCCTGCGATAGTACTCCCTCACGGTGGTCCTTGGGTGCGTGACTCTGTTGTATTTGATGACTGGGCACAGTTACTCGCCTATCATGGTTACGTCGTTATTCAACCAAACTATCGTGGTTCTACTGGTTACGGTCTGGAGCATTGGGTGGCAGGTGATAATAACTGGGGCTTAAAAAAACAAGATGATTTAGACGACGCGGCACAATATTTAATAGATAAAGGCTTAGCAACAAAAGATAAGCTTGCTTTATTTGGTTGGAGTTATGGCGGTTATGCTGCATTTGCTGCATCTATGCGTGAAAACAACATATATAAATGTGTTGTTGCCGGTGCGGGTGTAAGTGATTTAAGTCGTATCAATGCAACTCTTAACGAAAATCGCTTTTTAAGTATCTTACAACGCCCTACTATTTCTGGTGTCTCTCCTGTAGAGCAAGTAAATAAAGTAAATATTCCTATACTGGTTGTACATGGCGATATCGACAGTCGTGTTCCAGTAAAACACAGTAGAGACTTCGTATCTGAGCTTGAAAAGTACAAAAAAGACTTTAAATATATTGAGCTTGAAGATGCCGATCACTTTTCTGATACGCTTTTCTACGATCATAAAAAAGAATTTTATACCGAGTTGTTATCATGGTTTGATAATAAGTGTGGCCTCAAATAATGTAACTAAAAAGTGACATTCATTTTATTTGAAGAGCATTTTTTTGTTTTAATATTAAGTGAGTACATAACAAAAAGGCTTCTAAATTTATTTAGAAGCCTTTTTTAATAGCTACAGCATATTTTATATTAGTCTTTAAGCGATTCGGCAACCACAGGGTAATCATCCCAAACTTGTTTATCACTGAGTGAGCGTACAAGCTTAATGTATTCTGCGTGTGTCCAAGCTAGAGGTGTTGCTGAGTTTGTGCCCTCACCTAACGCATAACCTGCTTTATTTACACCCACGCCATCCCATACTTGCTCAGGTAGCATCATGCCGCTATTAGCAAACTGCTCTAAACCTTTTACGTAACTATTTTTAATGTCCGCTTGTTTTGCATCATCTAGCGTATTATTTGCGTTTGCAGCCGCTATTTCATAGTGTCCGCGTTCGCCTGTAAAAAATGGCCATACACGACCACGTTGGCCTGGCGTGTTGCTCCCGCTTTCGGCATAATTAGTACCTGTGGTTTCATCTTCGCCGTAACCGTCGTTGCCATAACGGCGATAGCCTGCAAATGTGCCGCTACCATCGGTAAAGTTAAAGCTGTATTTAACTTGTAAGTTATCTTCAAGCGTTTCGTCGTCATACTCAGGTAGGGTTTTAACTATACTTGAATCGTTGGCACTTCTTACTCCATAGCGGACTAATTCTAAAAAACCACCATCTAAAATCTGCTTTTTGTTAAAACCTTCACGGCCATTGTTGGCGTTAATTTTAGTATTAGAGTTAGCGTCGGTGTCTTGACCTATACGAATAAAATACTCGCCATCGGTGCTATCACCTTTTAAATTACCTTCGGTGGTAAACATTTGCGATTCTATATCACTGTTGTACTTTTTAGCCGTTGCTAAATAACGATCTGCATTTTGAGTATCACCACTCAGTATTGCTATGTCACTGGCTGTTATAAGGCCAGCAACAACGGCAGCCGTTGTAGAGGGAGAATAACCACTTTGCTCTTCCCAGCGCTCTTGCTGTGTAGCAGGTGGAGTGATTTGCATGTCATTCCATAAAATTTTAGCTCTTCCGCCATCAACTAAAAAGTCAGCTGCCGGTTTTAGCATGCGTGCGTACCAATCTTTAAGTTCGTTATCACTTAGTACGTTTGCTTGATGTAACTTCCACGCGAGCATAATTGGCATAGCCGTTTGATCTAGCTGTACCCCTACCCATTCAAGTTCACCGTCAACATGTGTTTTTTGTAAAAACCATCCTGTATCACCATTGTTACCCGGGGTTTTGCTAGTAACTTGTACTTTTTCAAGGTATTCGAAGGCCGTTTTTGCAGTCGCTGTATCGCCTAAGGCCATAAATGCCATAGCTACTTGATAAAAATCACGAACCCATACCGCTTTGTAACCAGTCGAACCCTCTTTGGCTGAAACAGTTTCACCCCAAGGATTAGAAAGTGAGGCAATGAGCGCACCCGCATTAGTTTTGTCTTCTTGCGCTTTTAGTACCATTGCACTGGTGTAAAGTAGCTTACCGTCATCGGCTGTTTGCTTAACCATTGTATTTAATGGCTCAAGGCTTTGTAAATAATCTTCCCAGCCTAGCGCTTCACCTTTACCGTTGTAGGCATCAAGCACATTTTGATAACCTTTAGATAAGCTCTGTGCACCTTGTTGCTGGCTTTGCTGCTGCGTTTTACCAAAGCTTAGTGCTAAATCAAATGTGGTATTACTATCGATATTACCAAGCTCTGCCAGCAGAGTGACGTTACCGGCCTTATCGCCAGTGTTTGAATATTGTTTGCTTAGTGTGTGTTGTTTTTTAAGTGAGGTGATGCCATCGCTCACACCTGTAAAGCCTGCACTTTGCATTTTGAATGGCGTAGATGATTGCAACGTTAAAAAATTATCATCTTCCCATGCTACTAAGCCTTGCTCAGTGGTTTTTGCAAAATCACCTAAGCCGTTATTGTTTATATAAGGGTTAACAGCAACATACGCTTTCACGCCTTTAAGTGATGTATTAAAGATACTGCGTACAAACAATGTTTGTCCGTCAGGGTCGGTGAATATGTGTTTTTCGAAGGTAAAACGCCCTTTCTTATCTGTACTAGTTACTTTGTAAGCAAGCGATAGTGGTCTGCCTTTATCGTCTTTATGTAAGTAATCAATTGAAACGTCTAAGTCGTCAGCTTCAGTGACTGTAAAATCTTTACCGGTTACTACAAACTGCATATCTTTAATTTGAGCTTGGTGAATGAGTCCAAACATAGTTTCGGTGATCATACCTTTAGCAATTGAAAACCATACTTTTGATACTTCACCTGTCGCAGCGTTGTTATTATATTGGCCGTTTTGGTATTGCTCAAAAGAAGTACCAATTCCGGTTTTACCCGCGTAAGCCCAAAATGGTTCAACACCTGGTGCGCCAGGAGCTGCTGAAACTGTAGCGTCAATATTTTCGTTATTCGTATTTTGTGCACCACAGGCTGTTAAGCCCAAAGTTAAAAGAGCGGTAGTAATAAGGTTATATTTTTTCATTGTGTGACCCTTAGTTTGAATTTTTAACGCGCATTACAGCAATCGCAGCAACAACGAATGATGCAGCACCAATTAATAATGCGTAAATAGGCTGGTTAGAAAATACGTGGCGTAAAATAAGCCCTAAAATACTAGCAGCAAGCAATTGCGGTATAACAATAAAGAAGTTAAAAATACCCATATACACACCCATTTTATTACTCGGTAGTGCATTACTTAACATTGCATAAGGAAGCGATAAAATAGAAGCCCATGCAAAGCCAACGCCTATCATTGGGATAAGAAGCATTTTTGGATCTGTTATAAACATAAAGCTCGCAAGGCCCAATGCGCCTAGTAATAAGTTAAAGCAATGTGCGCCTTTTAAGCCCATCTTTTTAACTAAGAATGGAATACACATAGCGGCAATAGCCGCAAAGCCATTGTAAGCTGCAAATAAAATACCGACCCAATCAGCCCCATCGTTAAAGGCTTTACTTGTTGCATCACTGCTGCCGTAATGAAAGCTTGTTACTGCGGCTGTGGTGTATATCCACATAGCAAACAACGTAAACCAGCTAAAAAACTGCACCCAAGCAAGCTGCTTCATTGCCTCTGGCATGGTAAATACATCTTGTACTACTTGGTAAAAACCGCCTTGTATTTTGTTAGCAGCCTTTAATGCGCTTGCTATCCACTGCACAATACCAAACGCTAGTAAGCCACCAGCAAGTAGGTATAACTCTTTTTCAAGCGATAAACCCATTACTAATGCAAGGGTTGCTAAACCTAGCACCACAAAAATAATGGCACCTTTATTGAAGTTGATATCTACTAATGCGGTGTTAGTCGGTTTGGCAGTGTGGTTTTCAAAAGCAGCTAATTGCTCAGGGCTATATTCTTTGGTTCGCATAACTGTCCAAAGAACTGCGACTAGCAATACGACCCCACCCCAATAAAATGAATATTTAACAGATTCAGGGATTTGCCCTGGCGCAGCGGTGTTACTAACATCAAACCAATTGGTCATCATCCATGGTAGCGCTGAGGCTAATACTGCACCAATACCAATAAAAAAGCTTTGCAAGCCATAGCCCGTAGCGCGTTGTTTTTCTGGCAGGTTATCGCCTACAAGTGCTCTAAAAGGTTCCATAGTGACATTGATTGAGGCATCCATAATCCATAACATACCTGCAGCAATCCAAAGGGTTGGTGAATGCGGCATGATAAAGAGTGAGATAGTAGTAAGTACCGCCCCTATGAAAAAGAATGGACGACGACGACCAAAACGCCCCCATGTCTTATCACTCCAATAACCAATTATTGGTTGCACTATTAAGCCCGTTAGCGGTGCTGCAACCCATAAAATAGGAATATCATCAACTTGTGCGCCTAGAGTTTGAAAAATACGGCTCACATTGCCGTTTTGTAGTGCAAAACCAAATTGAATACCTAAAAAGCCAAAGCACATATTCCATATTTGCCAAAAACTTAGATTTGGTTTGTTGCTGTCATAATTATTATTTTGATTATTCATGATTAGCCTTATTAGTTAAAACTGCGCTACTAAATGCATCTAGCGAAAGCATAAGCTTTGTAACTTCTTTGTCAGTGATGATCTTTACCGTGTTTTGTTCAAGTAAGTCGTGTAGCGGTCTATTTCGCTCAAAGGTATTTGCTTGCTCTGGTGTTAAATTAATTAATACCGTTTGTGGCTCCTCACTAAAATTACTAAAAACATAAACAGATTGCTGTCCCAGCGTGCGTACAAAACCAACAACGCGTTCGCTATTGCTAAGTGAAAGCTCTGACATGGTTCCACCTACAACAGCGGGCAAACTATTAAGAGCCATTATTGCTTTATAATAATCACGAAGTGATGCTTGCTCGCTCGATAAGTTAGCCCCGTCGAATTTGCCGTTGTTCATCCATGCTTGATGCGCTGGTACACCAATGTAGTCAAAAATACTGGTGCGGGTAGATGTACCAAAACCTGCGTTTTCAGATCCGTCCTCCCCCACATCTTGGGCAAAATATAATAAAGTAGGTGCCCGACTCATTAAGCTAGAAACTACCATTGCTGGTTTCCCCCAGCGTGCATCACCTGCAAAATCAGGGCTAGCAATGCGTTGTTCGTCGTGATTTTCTAAAAAGTGCAGCATGTGCGCTTCAATATCAGCCACTTGGCTTTGGGCTGCAAAAATAGTATTAGCAGCTTGCTTACCCTGCATAATGGCTTTTAATGTGTCGTAAAAGCCGACTTTGTCATACAAGTAATCCATTTTTCCTTGCTGAATATACGCTCTGTACATTTGTGGGTTGTAAACTTCAGCCAATAAAAACGCATCGGGCTTTTGCATTTTTATTGATGAATTTAAAAAGCTCCAAAATTCAACCGGCACCATTTCGGCCATATCGTACCTAAAACCATCAACGCCTTTATCAAGCCAGTAAAGAGTGATATCTCTAAATTTATACCAGCTATTAGGCAGTTCCTTATTTTGCCAAAACGCATAATGGGCGCGATAATCTTGGTTTTCTAGCTCTTTAGGTAATACAGGAAAGTCATAGCTGCCATCAGGCTTAACGCCATAATTCACTCTTACGGTTTCGTACCAATCGTTAATATCTGGCTTGGGTGCACGCGCACCATTCCCCGTCCATTTTGCTGGCGTTTCATCAAAAAAACCGTCAGCTAAAGGGTGAGTATTACCCCCTAAAACTGTATAGCTTTGTGATGTTGGAACCTGAAAAGACTGACCCGGGACATAATAAAAGTTATTATTTTTATCGTACTCTTTGCTGGTGTCGTCTTGTTCACCAAAGTCTTTTATTCCTTTGGGTTTTGCTACTGATTTATAATTACGAGCCACATGGTTAGGTACAATATCTATAACCACTTTCATGCCATGCTCATGAGTACGCTCAATCAGATCACTAAACTCACCCATTCTATTGGTCACATTTATGGCTAAATCTGGGTTTACGTCGTAGTAATCTTTTATTGCATAAGGTGAACCTGCACGGCCTTTAACTACATCAGGGTCGTCTTGCGTAATCCCATACTCGGTATAATCGCCCACTAGCGCATGATGTAAAACACCGGTATACCAAACATGGGTCGTACCCAATTCTTTAATACCTTTAAGTGCAGCATCGTTAAAGTCGGCAAATTTACCTACGCCATTTTGCTCTTTTGTACCCCAGGGCACATTCGCGGTCTGTGTGTTACCAAATAAGCGTGTAAATACTTGGTATACAACAGGCTTTGTTAACTCATTTTGTGCCTGTTTAGGGGCTTGCTGTTGTTCGGTTTCATTATTGTCTGAGCACGCACTTGTTATAAGTGCGCTACACAGTAATGCGGGTACATAAACTGATTTTTTCATTGTGTGTCTTTTTGTCAGTAGTGTTATAGCTTTATACTAAAGATATCTGCAGCAAGCATACAGTTGCTGCATACGTATTCACTTAAACATTCACGGCGTATTAATCACTAATACCGTAGCAGTCATTGGCTCTAAGTTAATACTGTTAGTTAGTTTAAAAGTGTGTTGTGTGAATAATGCCTGCGCATTGGCATTTTTTGGTATAACTTCTTGCATGTAATCAAGATTATGCTTTTGTGTTACTTTGTTTTTATTCATAAAAACTAATACTGTTTGCGTATCACTAACGCGAGCATAACTATAAACACCATTGTTCGGACTGAAATGAACGAGCTTACCCTTTGCAAGCGCCGGGCTTTGCTTTCTAAAGTTAAGTAGCGTGCTTATAGTTTCGTGCATATCGCGCTGATCTTTACTTAACCCGACTCCAGTAAACGCATTAGCGTTTTGATTTTTGAACCCACCAGGAAAATCAATGCGTATATCACCATGATCTTTACTCGGCGTATTATCCAATAATATTTCGGTTCCATAATATATTTGAGCAATGCCGCGCGTTGTTAAAAACAAAGTCATCGCCATTTTAGTTTTAGCTAAGTCTTGCCCAAGCTCCGTATATACACGGCTCATATCGTGGTTATCAGCAAACACCATAATGTTATTGGTGTCTGGGTATAAAAAATCGTTAGCTAATGACTGATATACTTTAACCCAGCCTGTGCTCCAACCCTCGTCTTCATTTAAAGCTCGAATTACCGCCTCTTGCAACGAAAAGTCCATCACACTGGGTAAGCTTGACACATACCCATCTTGATTTACTTTACCGCGCTGCCAATACGACGCTATTGCAGGGTTTGAAGTCCACTCTTCGCCAACAATATTAAAGTGTGGGTATTCATCCATAATGGCCTTGGTCCAATCACTTAAAAATGCTTTGTCTGAATAAGAATAGGTATCTACACGAATACCGCTTAAATCTGCGTATTCAATCCACCAAATTGCATTTTGAATTAAATACTCATTTAATAATGGTTGGCGCTGGTTTAAATCGGGCATGCTAGCGACAAACCAACCATCGCTAAACTGGCGTTTATCGTAGTTACTTGCGTGTGGATCTTGAATTGTTTGGCGCGCATGGCTTGTGGCATTTTTGCCATTTTCAAACTGCCCATTAAAGTTAATCCAATCTTGAGTTGGTTTATCCTTCATCCACGGGTGCTCAGCACCAAAGTGATTAAGCACCATATCCATAACAAGCCCAATGCCCTGCTCTTTAGCCTTTATTGATAACGTTTTGTATAGGTTATTCGATCCCATTCGCGGATCAACGTTGTAAAAGTCTGTAATCGCGTAACCATGATAAGAGTAATCTGGCATGTTGTTTTCAAGCACTGGAGTAAGCCAAAGCTGTGTTACACCTAAATTATTTAAATACGGTAATGCGTTAATAACACCTTGAATATCCCCTCCATGTCGCCCGCCTTTAAAGCCTGGATTTGCAGCTTCTAGCATGCTTTTAACGGTGTCATTTGTGGAGTCGCCATTTACAAAGCGATCTGGGTTAATTAAATATAAAGCATCTGCACTTGTGAAACCTTGGCGTTGCGCGCTATTTTTATCTCGGGTAAATAAAGGAAACTCAAAGCTATGCGCTGTATTAGTGCTGTTAAACTTGAGCGTTCCTGCTTTGGCGTTATCGCTAATATTTAAATGTAGGAAAGCATAATTAGGGTTGTCGGTACGTGTTACGTTATTAAGTTCAACCCCTTTATACTTATCTAATTTAAATTCTTCGTTAGCTATATTTTGCTCATGCACGAGTACTGTAATGTTATTTTTATTCATGCCGACCCACCAATTGGCAGGCTCTACATTAAGTGCATAACTAAAGCTTGGTAAGCTACATACGCTTACTAGTAAAAGTGTGTTTAAAAATCGCATTGTTATACCTTTTTAATGCTGGCTAAAAAATTCTGGTGAGTTGGTAACTGCGTTACAGTTGAGCTGATCAACGTTTTTAAAGTAGAGAATAAATCGCTCAGTTGGTCATCACTTAGTGAATCAACAATACTGTTATAGTCATCAGGGATAAGCCCTTGCCCTATCATGACTTGCTGCCAAGCAACTTCGGCGAATAGTTCATCATCTTCACGTATTACTTTGCCTGTGTGTTTAAATAAATTCAGTTTATGGGTAAGGGAATTTGGTATATCCATTTGCATGCATTGACGCCAAAACGGGGAGTCTTCTCGCTCGGTGAGTTTATAATGCAAAATAATAAAATCACGTATGTGCTCTAATTCAATAACGCTTTGTTTATTAAACTCCGTTACTAACGCATCGCTAATACCGTTGTGTGGAAATAGCTTAATTAAACGCGTAACCGCAGTTTGAATTAAATGAATACTGGTTGACTCTAGCGGCTCTAAAAAACCACTTGAGAGGCCAACCGACACCACATTTTTATGCCATTGCTTTAAACGCCGACCTGTTTTGAATTTTATAATACGGGGCTCTGTAATTGGCTCAGCGGGTAAGCTTTTTAGCAGTAACTGCTTAGCATCATCATCTGACAAGTATCTACTGCAATAAACAAGGCCATTACCAATACGATTTTGCAGTGGTATTTGCCATTGCCAACCAGCACTATGTGCAATAGATCGCGTATAGGGCTTAAGCTCATGAGTACTTTTTGTTTGTACGGCTACTGCACTATCGCATGGTAAGTAATGAGACCAATCAATAAACCCTGTATTTAGTGTTTGTTCAATTAATAGTGCACGCAGCCCGGTGCAATCTATAAATAAATCCCCACTAATTTGACTGTCGTTATCCAGTGCTAGGCTTTTAACATTGCCTGTATCGCATTGTTCAACATGGCTTATTTTTGCATCTATGTGTTTAACACCGCGCGATATAGCCAACTTTTTTAAGTATTCAGCGTAAAGCGTCGCATCAAAATGATATGCGTAACTCAGCCCAGGTAGTTGGGTATTAGGAATTGTATTGAGGGGTGCAAATTTATGCTGTTTAGCCGCTTGGTAATTGAGTGAAAAATCCCATAAGTCGTCTTCGTAGCCCGTAATTTGACCTTTTAACCAAAAGTTATAAAAATCGCAAAAGGGAAAATCTTTACCTAACGAGCCAAACGCATGCATGTAGCTATGCCCTGGCGTTTTCCAGTTTTCGAACTCTATACCTAATTTTATTGAAGCATTAGTGGCATTAATAAAATCTTGCTCGTTTATACCCAGCGCGTTATTAAGTTGAATAATGGGCGGTATCGTTGCTTCACCCACTCCTACCGTACCAATAGCTGATGATTCTATTAGTGTGATATTAATTACTTTACCTAACACTTTATTAAGCAGTGCTGCTGTTATCCACCCTGCGGTACCACCGCCTGCAATTACGACATGTTTTATTGGTTTCATATTATTGCCCACACTTTAATACAGCGCTCAATAAACTTAATTAAGCGAATTGGTATTAATCAGTGTTTGATAAACTAGCTATAAAAAAGCCCTTGTAAAACAAATCACAAGGGCTTCTACACACAACTTTTATTATAGCTTGTAACTAAAGCCTAACAAGTAAGTACGACCGTAATCTTGGTAGTCACGTACTTGTAGAGCATTATCGCCAGAAAGTGACGTAAACGGTTCTTCAGTTAAGTTTTGTACTTGAAACTGGACAGATAAACCTTCAAGGCTTTCAATACCGGCCTCAGAGAAGTCATAACCTGCTTGAACATCCCAAATAGTTTCACCTAAAATATCAACTTGTTCAGTGTTAAAACCTAAACCATATACATCGCCTTTAAAGGCACTGCGTTTGCGCATACTGGTACGTAATTGCATACCATGCATTTCGTAGTAAACTGTTAAGCTTTGAATTTTATCCGAAAGACCTGGTAGCTCGTAATCGTTACCGTTTTGATCTTCAATATCAGACTCAATACCAGTATGGCTGGCAATTAAACCAAAACCTTCAAGAGATGGGTGGAATATTTTAAATGGTAACGCTAGTGAAAGCTCGTAACCATATAAATCGCCACCGCCGCCATTTATTTTACCGCTGCCTGTACCTGATGATGTTGCAGGAACTTCACCTGTTGAAGGGTCAGCTACGCCTGACATATCAATTGCGTACGTGCCGTCAAAAATCCACTGGGTTAAGTCTTTATAGAAAAACGCAGCAGAGAAGTAACCTTCATCGCTAAAGTAATTCTCGTAAGTAAAATCGTAGCCGGTTGCTTCTTTAGGTTCTAAATTTGGGTTACCACCCGATACAGACCAGTAGTTACCATTTTCATCAGGTGTTTGATTATATGAAGCATTAACTGATGAATTCATTTCGTCTAAGCGTGCACGAGAAATTGTTTTAGCAACACCAAAACGTATCGTTTGTTGCTCATCAATCGCAAGTGACAGGTTTAAGCTAGGTAATACGTGCGAGTAATCATGACTTATGTTTGTAGGTGATGTAACAACCACACCATCAACAGTACTAAATGCATTACCTTGTGATGATTGATCAGTTTGTACATAACGCACGCCCACATTACCCGTTAATGCAAGACCGCTTACTTCAGCATTAATATTTGCTTGAATAAATGCAGAAGTAATTTCTTCTTTTACAGTCCACGATTTAGTCGCATGACTTGTATTTGTTAAGCTCTCTGCCAGTAAGTCGTAATAACCGTCGTTAACTAAGCCATTTACGTCATAAGCAATCATATCGCCCATGCCTATAAAGCCTAAATCAACACTTCCGTTTCGGTACTGTTCTGGCACATTAAGCATGCCTGGGTTATCAAGCGAAAAGCTAGATAACGTCATAAAGTAACCTTCTGAATCTTTTGTTTTCTCACGTTCTTTGTAAGACATACCAAATTCAATAGAGCTTATGTACTCGTTTTCTAATACCTTTGAAGCCGCTATTTTTAATGTTGATAGCTCATCTTCAATGGTCGGTGCATTAATAAAACCATCTTGCGCTTGGTTTTCATACTCAGTACCAGTTAAACCATATTTATCGTTAAGTGCAGAGCTTGCACCCCACGATAGCGGGCCACCTAACTGTATTAAACCATAATCGCTATAATCTAAATCATGTGAAAAAGTAGCCCCAGTGTTACCACCATTAAATGTGTAACCCAAGTTATCTGCAACACCGCGAGCATCGCCACGGCCAGTGCCTGAGTAGCTCTCAACACTCCAGATTTTACGGTCTACTTGTGAATAACTTGCATCAAACTCTACTGACCACGAATCGTCAATATCGTATTTAGTATTAAAACCAAAAGCTGTAAGTTCGGCTTCGCGTTCTTCATAATCGTTTCGAACTACTACACGTTGGCCTTGTGTTACTGCACTTGTTATAAAGCCAGATGCTTCATCAACTACAACACTATTTGCATCAATACTGCCTTGTCCCCATGCAAATGGAACTTCAATACCGCGTAGAATTTTTTCATCTGTAAAATCTACATATAACGCATCAAACGTCATGTTTAATTTGTCAGTAGGCGCCGCTTCTAAAACAAGCATTGCAGAATCACGCTCAAGCGTTGATGAACGCACGTAAGGTTTAGCACCACCTAAAATTGAATAATCGTTACCATTTTCAGTGAATTCTGGGTAGCCCCATGAGTTCCAACGTTTTTCTTGATTTGGTGAACTCATTGTATTTAAAGCAAAGGCAACACCAATTGTATCGTCAGCAAACTGGTCAATGTATGAAATAGTGCCTCGGTAACCGTCATCATTACCGTCTGGATTTAATTTACCAAAGCTGGTTTGCTCATACTGCCCATTTACTTGCACAACACGTTCGCCTTTACTTAAAGGGCGCACGGTTTGCATATTAATAACACCGGCAATACCTTCAGCATCAATACTTGCATTTGGCGTTTTATAAACGGTTACACCGCTCATTATTTCTGATGGATAAAGGTCAAACTCTACACCACGGTTATCACCAATCGATACCTGCTCACGACCGTTAAACGTTGTGCCACTTTCATTCTCGCCAAAACCACGAATAGAGACACGACTTGCTCGGCCGTCTAAGCGCTGTGCGGTTAAACCGGGTAAACGCGCAATCGATTCAGCAATTGAAGAGTCTGGCAGCTTACCTATATCTTCTGCAGAAATAGATTCTACAACCTGTGTAGAAAAACGTTTTGTGTTGATTGATTCTACAACACTGCCACGAAAGCCTTTAACTTCGATAACTTCTACATCATCTTTTTTTATTGTATCTTCTTGAGCAGCCTGTGTAGCAAAGCTTGATAAGCCTGCAGCTGTTAATGCTAAAGTTAATATACTTGGTTTGAACATAGACATAATGTTTTCCCGTTACCCATATTGTGATACCCGCGTTCAATGTTTAAGTGATAGTTAAACAAGGCGAGCTAATTTTGTTGTCAGGATGAATATTAACGCCAGATTTATTTTATTAACAACTTTATGCATACGTATTCAACAATTTCAATGTAGCCTAACATTAACATACATTACACGCATATAATTTTAACCATATGATTTTATTAAAAATAAACAAAACAAAAAACACTGAAAGGGCATGATAGATTAAATCTATTCTGTAGAAAACTAATAGCCTTCCTACTTGAATGTAAACAAGATGAAATTAATTAGCGCTGTTATATAACGTTTAAATAATTGCACATTTACTAAGTGTTAAATTGGTCAGACCATTTCTAGTAAAACCAAGGGTATATTTCCTTTATAGTACAAACTGTTAGGTTAAATTTAACTAAAAAATGAATGAATAACATAATTGGTAAACATTAAACACACAAAACGAACACCGCTAAAGATGCGCTAAGCGCTTATTTTAAATAATTTTATTGCATTATTTTTAGTGCATACGTATGCAGACTTTTTACAGAATTACAGGCTTCACGTATGCTTTTTGAAAATAACGTGATTAATCGTAATCACAATGAAGAATAATCTAAATACTGTGTGGAATGACGGAGAAAAGCATGACCCAAAAGCAGTGGTATAAAGGTGCGGTTATTTATCAAGTTTATCCGCGTAGCTTTCAAGATAGCAACAACGATGGTATTGGTGACTTAAAAGGGATTATTAATCGTATTGATTACATTAAAAGCTTAGGCGTTGATGCAATTTGGATTTCACCTTTTTTCAAATCGCCGATGAAAGACTTTGGCTACGATATTAGTGACTACCGTGACATTGACCCGCTTTTTGGTGATTTAAACGATTTTGATGAACTTATTAGCCAAGCCCATGATCGCAATATTAAAATTATAATTGACCAAGTACTAAGCCATACATCAGATCAACACCAATGGTTTACAGATAGCCGCGAAAATCAAAATAACGATAAAGCAGATTGGTATGTTTGGGCTGAAGCTAAAGATGACGGCACAGCACCTAATAATTGGCTGTCTATTTTTGGTGGTGGCGCGTGGCAGTGGGAACCTCGCCGTGGGCAATATTATTTGCATAACTTTTTAACCGAACAACCCGATTTAAACTTTCATAATCCTGACGTAAGACAAGCTGTACTTGATAACGTAGAGTTTTGGCTTAAAAAAGGTGTTGATGGCTTTAGATTAGATGCTATTAACTTTTGTTATCACGATGCACAACTTCGCGATAACCCAGCTAAACCAAAAGATAAGCGCCAGGGTCGTGGTTTTAGTGAAGATAACCCATACGCATTTCAGTATCATTACTACAACAACACTCAGCCAGAAAATATTGAGTTTATGCAAGACATTCGCACATTACTTAATAAATACCCAGGTACTGTATCGCTTGGCGAAATCTCATCAGAAGATTCATTGGCGACAATGGCGCAATACACCCAAGGTGGCGATAAGCTGCACATGGGATATAGCTTTGAGCTCTTAACAAATGATTATTCAAGTGAATATATTAGAACTACGGTTCAAACTCTTGAACAACGTATGACTGAGGGTTGGCCGTGTTGGGCATTTAGCAACCATGATGTAGAGCGCGTAGCAAGTCGCTGGAGCGAAAATGGCGAAATAAACCCTCAGCAATGTAAAATGCTAACCGCCCTACTTGCTTCCCTTCGTGGCAGTGTGTGTATGTACCAAGGTGAAGAATTAGGTTTAGGTGAAGCATCTGTCGCCTTTGAAGACTTACAAGACCCATACGGCATTACATTTTGGCCTAACTTTAAAGGGCGTGATGGCTGTAGAACGCCAATGCCTTGGGAGCAAGTTGATTCATCTCATGCCGGTTTTAGTGATGTAAAACCTTGGCTACCCGTTGATAATGCACACAAACAGCAATCAGTCGCTGTGCAAACTAATGATAGCAACTCAATTTTAAACGCCTACCGTGAATTTATGGCGTGGCGCAAAAGCCAAACTGTTTTACTTGAGGGTGATATTGAGTTTATTGAAACGCCTGAGCCTGTGCTTGCTTTTTATAGAACGCTTGGACCGCAAAAAATGCTGTGCATGTTTAATCTAAGCTCTCAACAAACAAGTATTGATATGCCAACATCAATCGTTAAAGAATACAATGAGCTTAGCCACCACAGCGCAAAATTAAGCCAAGACACACTAACACTTGAGCCTTTCGCTTGCTTTTATGCAAAGTGTTAATGACATCAATAATTACACTTAATATTACAGCTAAGCTCTAAACATAAAAAGCCCAAGTAAATTACTTGGGCTCTTTTATGCGTTTAATTTTTCTAATGACTTTGGGTTTTACTGTTTAAGTAGTCAGTTAAAGCAAATAAAACGCCTGACATTACAAACGTGACATGAATAGTCACTTTCCAAAGTAGCTCATCACTTGGATATGCGCCTGAGTTTATAAATACTTTTAATAACTCAACAGCCGAAATAGCGACTATCGCACTTATTAATTTCATCTTTAGACCTGAAAAACCAACTTTTCCCATCCAAGATGGTCTGTCTTCGTGATTATCAATATTAAGCTTAGAAACAAAGTTCTCGTAACCACTAAATGTAATGATCAGCAATAACCCCGCTAATAATGCCGTATCAACTAAAGTTAGAATACCGACAAGTAACTCTTGATTGGTTGCTGTAAATGTCGCAATACCCATTAAATAAAGCTGCTTAAAAAACTTTATTAACAACAGTACAACTGCAAATAGTAAACCCACAAAAAATGGGGCTAGTAGCCAACGCCCTTTAAAAATAAAAGATTCTAATGCATGCTCTACTTTATTAGCTTGGCGTGGTTTTTTATTAGGGGTGTGTGATGACATTGGTTTGTCTTTTAATTAAAAAAAGCGACCTTAGCTTATAAACCACTGCAACACAATGCTGCGAAATCCTGACAAGTAAATTACTCATCCTCACGATAAAAAAATTTCGTTATCTTTTATTTCGTTTTCGTTTAAAAATCAGTGTACCAACAGAGTTGTTCTGGATTGGGCACTACTGGTTTAAACCTAATCTTAAACTGGGTAAATCAGTCATCACACCATTTTTTTAGGAATAAACGAATGAAAAAAGCATTGCTAGCATTAATCGTAGCTCCACTATTTGCAGTATCTGCGACTTACGCGGTAGCAGACGATGCGCCAACAGCTTCAGCCGAAATGGTAAAAGAATACACAGAAATGTGTGTTAACTGGGCTAAAGATGATGACGTAAGCAATGAAGAGCTAAATGCCTACGTATTAAAATGCGTAAATGATGAGCTTGAATCTGAAGGCTATAAAAAAGTATCTTCTGTTAAGATTTAATCATACAAATTGCATTAAATTAGTGATCTATTATAGCGTTAAGAAAATAGCTCAATAGCAAGTGAAATAGCATGACATATAGTTGTTTTATATGAATGTTTTTTAACGCAGTGAGTGGGTTATTTAGTGCAATATAATGACCATGTTTTTAATAAAATTGGTATCTCCAATACGCTTAGTTGAATGTACTGCTAATAAAGCCGTTGCGAAAACATTTAACTAGGCACAAAAAAACCGGAATAGACACAAGCTGTGCGTTCCGGTTTTTTTATGGTTTTTTAAAACCTATAAGAAGTTATGAATAAGCGATAACGTGCTTATTCATCTTCTTTTTTAGCTTTCGCTTTAGGCTTTGCTTTAGCTGGTGCCTTTTTTGCAGCAGCTTTCTTTTTAGGTGCTGCCTTTTTCTTCGCTTCTTCTGTCCATTTACCTGCTTCATAATGAGCAGTCCAGCCAGTAGCTTTACCGTCAACTTCAGTCATAACATACTGAGCTTTATTTTTACGGCTGTAGCGTACAACAGCAAGATTACCATCAGGATCTTTAGCAGGTGCATCTGCTAAGTAATAAAACTTAGGCGAGATACGGTCTCTAAAGCGTTTTAACTCTTCTACCTTAGGTGCACGTGTTTCACGAGACTTAGGAAAAGTATTTGCAGCTAAAAATATACCAGCGGCGCCATCACGTAATACGAAATACGCATCTGACTTTTCACACTCTAACTCAGTAATGTGAACAGGATCTTCTTTTGGTGGAGCAGCTTCGCCACTTTTAAGTAGTTTACGTGTGTTTTTACACTCGTCATTATTACAGCCAAAATACTTACCAAAACGACCCGATTTAAGTTCCATGTCAGAGCCACATTTATCACATTCGATAATTGGTCCGTCATAGCCTTTAATTTTAAAGGTGCCTTCTTCAACAATATGCCCTTTACATGCGGGGTTATTACCACACACATGTAATTTACGGGTTTCGTCGATTAGGTATGAATCCATTGCAGTTTCACAAATAGGACAACGTTTCATCTGCATTAACTTTTCAGTTTCTACATCTTCTACATCAGCTGCAACTGCTTCATCACCCGACACCAAGTTCATTGTTGTAGTGCAACGCTCTTTTGGCGGAAGGCTGTAACCAGTACACCCTAAGAAAACACCAGTTGATGCCGTTCGTATACCCATTTTTCGGCTACACGTAGGACATTCAATATCGGTTTCAACCATCTCGTTAAGACGCATGCCACCGCTCTCTGGCTCGTCTTTAGCGACAGTTAATTGCGTTGAAAAATCAGCATAAAACTTATCTAGAACTTGAGTCCATACACGCTCGCCTTCAGCGATATCATCTAAACGGCCTTCCATTTTAGCTGTAAAATCAAAGTTCATTAAATCAGTGAAATTTTCAACCAAGCGATCGGTAACTATTTCACCCATTTTTTCAGCGAAGAAACGGCGGTTTTCTACACGTACATAACCACGATCTTGAATCGTTGATATAATTGACGCATAAGTAGATGGACGACCAATACCGCGTTTTTCAAGCTCTTTTACTAAACTTGCTTCACTAAAGCGCGCTGGCGGTTTAGTAAAATGCTGCTTAGGATCGAGTTCGATTAAAGTAAGGACTTCACCTTCTTTAACAGCCGGTAGTGATTGATCTTCTTCGTTTTTCTTACGTATCGCAGGTTGTACTTTTGTCCAACCATCAAAGCGTAGCACACGGCCTTTCGCTTTAAGCTGGAAGTCGTTAGCTGCAACAGTTAGTGTTGTTAAATCGTATTCAGCAGGTACCATTTGGCACGCTACAAACTGACGCCAAATTAGCTCGTACAGCTTTTTAGCATCGGCGTCTACACCTTCAACATGACCAGATAACACGGTAACGCTTGAAGGACGTATTGCCTCATGCGCCTCTTGTGCATTGCCTTTAGAGCTGTAGCTAATTGGATCTTTTGGTAAGTATTTAGCACCAAACTCGTTTGTTACATACTCACGACACATTTCAACGGCATCTTTTGAAAGATTAGTTGAATCGGTACGCATATACGTAATATAACCACCTTCATACAAACGCTGAGCAAGCATCATGGTCTTTTTAACGCCATAACCTAAACGCGTACTTGCCGCTTGCTGCATGGTTGAAGTAATTAATGGCGCACTTGGGCGACTTTTACTTGGTTTTTCTTCAACGCTAATTACTTTGTATTCTGCATTCTCAAGGCTTTTAACCGCTGCGCTAGCCTGAGCTTCATTTACAGGCTTAAAAGGCTTTCCTGCTTGTTTGGCTACTTCTAAACGTAATTCAGACTCAGTATTTTTAACGTCAGCATGGATATCCCAAAATTCTTCAGGGATAAACGCCTTAATTTCGCGCTCACGCTCTACTAATAAACGTACCGCAACAGACTGAACTCGTCCTGCAGAAAGTCCACGGGCCACTTTGGCCCACAATAAAGGTGATACCATAAAGCCAACAACACGGTCTAAAAAGCGACGTGTTTGCTGAGCATAAACCATATCAGTATTAAGCTCGCCAGGTGTTTCAAACGCTTGCTGTATTGCGTTTTTAGTAATTTCGTTAAAAACTACGCGCTTATATTTAGCAGGATCACCACCAATGATTTCTTGAAGGTGCCAAGCAATTGCTTCCCCTTCTCTATCCAAATCCGTTGCGAGATATATTTGGTCTGCATTTTCAGCCAGCTTTTGTAATTCTTGAACAACTTTTTCTTTACCAGGCAGTATTTCGTAATGCGGATCCCAGCCTTGGTTTGGGTCAATACCCATACGCGCGACTAAGTTTGTATAATCTCGTTGCTTTTTATACGCTGCTTTCTCTTCAGGTTCCATTTTACGAACTTCTGCTGGCGTTTTAGTTGCCGGCACTTTAGCTTTGCTCGAACCTGAAGTAGGTAAATCTCGTACATGCCCAATACTGGACTTTACGATGAAGTCATTACCTAAATATTTATTAATTGTTTTAGCCTTAGCAGGAGACTCTACAATTACTAGCGATTTGCCCATAGTTGCCTATTTCTAACCAAATATTAAAAATGTGTTTTGCCGACATAAGCGGCGCGAATATTTATAGGTATATCTACAAACACTAGTTGTTACAAGCTTTTAATACAAACTTTTCAGTATTTACTGAATAAACGAACAATTTTTGTCGTTAAATTAAACAAACTAGTGTTTTTAGATTAATTGATGTGGAATATATAGAACAGAAACAAAAATGCCAACCTAAAGGTTGGCATTTTTAAAATAAAGCCTTATTTACTATCGTAAATTTCGATTCCTTTGGAGACTGTTTTAGTGCCACCAGCCTGAGTAGTAAACTCAAATGTTATTGAAAGTACACCGTCAAATTTATCATTACCATCCGCTTCACGAGAAATACGAACATCTGAATACATTGGTTTATCCGTATTCGTACTTGGAATAATAGCGTTATTTTCGATAATAGATAAGTCACCATTTGTAGAGGCTATAGATACAGTTGTACCCGCTGGTAGTGGATTACCAAACTCATCTGTGTAGTGAATACGAACTGTAATACCACTTAGACCTATATCAATAGTAAGTGTTTCAGGATCTGTTTCATCTGGATCCGTATCATCATAATCTGGGTTATCAATAATAACGTTAACCGTAGATAGATTAATAGATTCAGCATCACAACGTTCTAGCACATCAGAACCTTCCAGAGAAGCAACAATAGAGCTTGAGCAATCTGCTGGTACGTAAACAGGATACGGCGCATCAAGAATATCCGTTGTTTTCAGCACAGAAAAACGAACATATGGGTTATCTCCAGACATAACCAATTCAATTTGTTTACGCACCTCAATTAGCTCTCGAGAACACTCACCTGCATTTTCAGCGGCTTCGCTACATAATAAGCCATTATATTTACCATCTGCAAAGTCATAAATACCGTCATTATCTAGGTCTCGCCATGTTTCATTATGACCACCTCGTGAAATTAACTCAGAACATTCATCCGTAGACGGGTCATAATTTGAAGCATCTGCATCACTACAGTTTGCTTTATCGAAGGCAGCATTTTCATTGTGATCTATAAATGCTTCAGGTAAATCGTAACTAGTATAATATTCACCAATATCAAACAAGCCATTGGTGCGTTTAACATCATCAGTAGTTTGCTCATCTACAAAGTTCTCTTGTCCTTTAGTGACAGCGAGAACACTTACACGCCCTCCCATAACAACACCATCAGCATTATTTTTAGCGCGTGTAATACCATTTATACAAGGAGCTGCAATACCAAAATATGGGTCACAATTTATAATACCTGTTTTTGGATTAATACCTTCAGTAGTTGTTGCGTCCCCATCAATATCGCCAATTCGGTTACCCCACTTATAATCATAAAATGGACGGTCCCCTTGAGAGCGCCAGGTTACAACACAGGTAGCATCGTCAGTTTTACAAGTAACTTCATTGCTAGATGAGCCAATAACACCAGCTTCAGCTAAAATAGTTGCTTCTACACCGTCACCGTTATAATTATTAAATTGGTCACCAAAATATACCGTAATATCATTTAAAACACCGTTATAATTAAGTGAGTTAGTATTAAACGTATTTGGGCTTGCATCAAAACTGTTTTGGTCTGTTACGCCCGAAGCCAGTGTTAATTGAGCCGATACAGAACTTATCTGCTCGCTCAATGGTACTAAAGTAAGTGTTCCGTCTGGACAAATTTCATTGTTTGGTTCTGATGTACACAGTTCTACATCATCAACCCAACATGTTAAGTCATCACCTTCAGGTAAATTATTAACATCTTCTTTAGAAATAAAACACGCTTTTACCACTAATGGACCAGGCACTATGCCAGATTCAACCGTTGTTTGAACAAAGCCTTCATTATTTGTATCACTTGTTCTAAGCGACAGTTTAGCTGCACCCACTGAATCTGTTAACTTGAAATCAATACGTTGCTGCGTGGATGCAAGGCCATCCGCATCTATTAGCTTAAATCTAACAATCGATTGAGTCGGGGCGCCGCCTTCACCTGGAGGTAATGCAATAAATGTTTCGCTGACATCAACAAACTGTATTGATTGTACCGCTGATGTTTCCACAGGAATAATCGTAGTAGCAGTAAAGTTTTTACCACCTGTCTCAACCGTGATATTAATATCATCATCAATACTACAACCTGTAGCTCGGTATGTTGATGTTGCGATACCACTTGATGATTTTACTGATGCATCAATTACTGAGTCGCCACTAATTACACAAGTTGAGCTGAACTCAACATCTGTTGGAGTTAAGTATAAATTACCATCTTCATCTAAAAGTGTTACTTCAATAACGGTACTACCACCTGCTTTTAAAGGAATAACATTTCCTGAAGTATCTTTATTAAGCCCGTTATCAACCTCTAGGGTTAAATCAGCAATACCTACAGCAAAATTAGTTGAATTACTTTCACCTACAGACGTTACAGTCACAGTACCTGCGCCACCAGTATTTCCAGGCTGCAATTTTAGTAAAGCAATACCAAAGTTATCGGTAAGGGCTGTCCCAGATGAAGGGAGAACAGAACCTAAATTTGTTGAAATATTAACAAGCGAATTTTTACTACCTTCACCACTTTGCTCATCAATGACTTCAACAAATAATTCACCTAGTTCTGATGAAGAGATTGTATTAGCTACCGTACAACTCGATGCTGCTTGTGTAGGGTCAAGTTTTACACTAGAACGATTATCGTCCCAGCCTGCGTTACAGCCTGTTAAGAGCTTTACTGATATAGAGAATTGTGCCAAATCAACTGGTGCAGAATCACCTGATGAATAAAATACAGCTGTATTACTCACTTCTGTTGAGTTCGTAGGATTATAAGTTGCAACAACTTGACCTGCGCCTTTAAAACTACCACTAGAGAGAGTCACTTTTGCCTCACCCGCTGAGTTTGTAATTGCAGTTCCTAAGTCTGGCGTTATTTTACCTGTGAAGTTTGTAGTAAATGTAACAAGTTGCTCGCTAAGTGCAACTCCATCATTTTTTAAAGTCGCTGTAACCGTGCCTAAGTTGTCAGTTGTAACCGGATTTGTATCCGAATACTTAGCACCATTTTCATCGACAATATTTACTGTTAGAGTTGTTGACCCACTAACACCAGTATCATCACCCTGCCCACCGCTTGATTGAAAAGCAAAAGTACTTGTATAAGATTCACCATCGACTGTATAAGTAGCGGTTACTTCTCCAGCACCGGCTTGAGCACCGGCTGTAAGTTCAACGGTTGCAATACCATCGTTCTGGGTTAATGCACTTGATGGAGACAGTTCACCAATCTCATCTTCTAATGTAAACGTAATGCGCTTACCCGCAACAATTACCCCGTCTTGAGTAAGAATTGCGCGTAAATCTAAAGAGGAGGTAGCGGTAACAGAATTTGACTCTGTTGCGTCTGTTTGAGAATACCCATTTAATGAAACCGAGTATGTAGCAGCCTCTGTAGTGGAATCACCATCACTTATAGAACCGTCTTTTTCAAGTGACCCACCGCCACCACAGGCTGTGAGTAAAAAACTTAGCAATGAAATGCCGAGCAGTCGCATTAAAGGCATGAACCTCTCCCTAGCGTTGTTATTATAATTAAAATTAATTTACACTTAATATTAACCTATAACTTAGTCTAAAATCACAGTTTTTTATTACTTTTTTGTGCAAAATATTTTTAAATAAATACTAACTTTTTCTGTAGTAAATATTTCCTTGCTGGTAGTCTATGGCAAATTTATAAAATGTAGATCAGGAAATATGTCAAAAATCCGTTCAATGAGTTTAACCACTCGCATCATGATTGGTATGGCGCTTGGGGTTGCAGTAGGTTTTATATTTCAGGCTATATTAGCTGGTGAAGACGATTATCTAATACCACTTGGGTTATTCTCTTTGCCAATTAAAGCCTTTTTTGTTGATGGTATTTTCCATGTCGGTGGTCAAATATTCATTGCCAGCTTGAAAATGTTAGTTGTGCCTCTTGTTTTTGTATCGCTTGTTTGTGGTACCTGTAGCTTAAGCGACCCTAAAAAACTAGGCCGCCTAGGTGGTAAATCTATTGGTTTATATTTATTAACTACAGCTATTGCTATAACAGTGGCGATTACACTTGCCTTATTATTTAGCCCTGGTGAAGGTATAAGCTTGCCATCTAATGCAACCTACGATGCTAAAGAAGCACCTACCCTTGCACGTGTAATTATAGACATGTTTCCTACAAATCCTTTTGAAGCAATGGCCAAAGGCAATATGCTTCAAGTTATTGTGTTTGCGCTTTTATTTGGTGTAGCAATGGCATTAAGTGGTAAAGCAGGAAAACGTGTTGCTACCGTATTTGAAGATTTAAACACTGTGATTTTAAAACTAGTTACGCTTTTAATGAATATTGCCCCTTATGGTGTGTTCTTTTTAATGGCAAAACTGTTTACAACAATTGAGCTTAACTTAATTGTGAGCTTAGCGAAGTACTTTGGCGTTGTAGTGCTTGCACTGTTATTACATGCTTTTGTAAACTACACATTGCTTTTAAAAATATTAACGGGCTTAAACCCGCTTATTTTCTTAGCAAAAATGAAGCACACATGCTTATTTGCATTTAGTACCTCGAGCTCAAGCGCAACTATGCCTATTACACTTGAAACTGCTACTAAAAAGTTAGGTGCTAATAACTCGGTTGCCTCATTTACTATCCCACTGGGTGCTACCATTAACATGGATGGCACTGCCATCATGCAAGGTGTGGCTACCGTGTTCATTGCACAAGTGTTTAGTGTCGATTTGACAATATCTGATTATTTAATGGTTATATTAACAGCAACACTTGCCTCTGTAGGTACAGCAGGCGTACCTGGTGTTGGTTTAATAATGCTGGCAATGGTACTTAACCAAGTTGGCTTACCTGTAGAAGGGATTGCAATTATTATCGGTGTAGATAGATTACTTGATATGACACGTACAGCAGTTAATGTAACCGGCGATTGTATGGTTACCTGTGTTGTTGCCAAGTCTGAAGGTGAGCTAGATGAGAGCATCTTTAACGACCCTAATGCAGCTAAAGACTTAGAAGATTATCATAAATCTATTGATTCATAAGCTACATTTATATAGCTATAAAAAAACCTTGATGCAATCCATCAAGGTTTTTTTTCGAGTAAAAATAATTAAACTGAATCCTGAAAAAGATTCTAATCTAAGGATTTAACGACTTAAACTTAGAAAGTAAGTTTATTCCCACTTTATTTACACCACTACTCAAGCCAAGAGCTAGCTTATCGCTCAACCCTTTTTTAACTTTGTATTTAATCTTATAAATTTGGCGCTCATGTTGCTGCTCTAGCAATGCATCATCACTTGTTTTTATAACATCTACCAAGCCTTTATCAATCGCTTGAGTTGCAAACCAATGCTCACCTGTCGCAACTAAGCTTATATCTAAGCTTGGACGTTGAGTGCTTACAAACGTTTTAAATAAATCATGTGTTTGTTCAATTTCTTCACGAAATTTTTCACGGGCCTTATCTGTGTTTTCACCAAATAAAGTAAGTGTGCGTTTAAATTCACCTGCTGTTATTTGCTCAAATTCAACATCATTTTTCTTTAATATTTTATTAAAGTTAGGTATTTGAGCTATCACACCAATAGATCCAACTATTGCAAAAGGCGCTGCAAGTATCTCGTCCGCGACACACGCCATCATGTAACCACCACTTGCTGCCACTTTATCAATTGCAACACTTAGAGGAATACCCGCACTTTTAATACGCTGTAACTGAGATGCAGCAAGTCCGTAGCCATGTACAACACCGCCACCACTTTCTAAACGAATAAGTACTTTGTCTTTACTTGGATCGGCAATAGAGATAATAGCCGTTATTTCTTCTCGTAAGCTTTCTACTTCGTGAGCGTCCATACTACCCACAAAGTCAATTACATATAAACGAGGTTTAGGCTCATCTTTATCTGCTTTTTTACTCTTTGATTTAAGTTGTTTTTGATGCGCTTTAAGCTCTTTTTTACCCAACGTATTTTGTAAAAAACTTTCTTTAAGTTCAACTAGCTGCTCTGATATATCGTCAATTTGTATTTCACCTTTTTTGGCCTTTGGCTTAACTGCAGCGCCAACTATTAGCATTAAAATAACTGCTATAGCGATAACAAAAGTAATTGTTTTAGCAAAAAACAAACCGTATTCGTATAAAAATTCCAACTGGTTTCTCCATTTATAAATTTCAGCTAATTTAGCATGCTTTAAAGCAAAAAAAAGCCACTTTTCAGTGGCTTTTAAAGGTTAATTATTTTACTGGTTATTAATCAGTCACAACCTCAGGGTTGGAAACTAATAACATCCGTCCGCGAGCAGCTAAGTAAGTAGCTACTTGCAACTGCATTTCCGCATTAGCGGCAGCACTGCCTTCAACAGTTGCAGCCTTTGCAGCATCTTGAGCTGGAGTTAATATAGAACCATGATGCCCTTTAGTAAATTTAACTAAGTAGCTTGCTGGTGTTTCACTCAATGATTGCGAAGAACTTACTGTCTCAAGACCCATCAAGTTAGCTAATGGAATTGTGCCAGAAATAGGATTATTAGCTGCCATTGGTGGTATCACTTGGTCAGGCTTGTTATCAACACCATCACCCACAACAACATTAGTATAAACAGGAGTACCTAATGCTTTCACAGTGGCTGCGTAGTTCGTTGGATCACCACTATCTAGCGCTGTTTGCGCCGCAAAAGCAAACTGTGTAAATACACCTTGAATGTTAGTAAGTTTAGTCGTTTCACCCGCAGTGGTAAGTGATGCAATATATTCGTTGTAACCACATGTCAAGTAAGCTTCCATGTCTGGTATTAATGAGCCACAGTTAGAAACTGCATCTCCTTGTAAGTATGCAGTAAATTCATCAGCTTCTGTTGTACCAGCTTGTGAAAGTACTGAACCTTGAATAAATGGACCAAACGCAGCAGATTCAAGTAAGAAGCTTGCTATACCGCCACCACCACTTGCAAGAGCTACCGTGTTTACATTAAATAGCGGATCAAGCGTTTCTGCCATTGGCGTATTAGCTTGAGCAATAAATGCTGGCGCAACAATAGAACCTAGCGAATGCCCAATGTAGGTAACGTCTTTACTATTAATAGTTGTATCGTTAATAAAGTTTAAGCCTAAACGAAGGCCTAATAAATCAGCAGCCGATTGACGTAAGCTATCACGTGCAACAAGTAATGAACTTAAGTTCATGTAACTAAGCACAGAACCCGTTGTTGCATTAAAGTCGTCTGTTCCATCACCATCAACATCTATTCCGCGCTCACCATGTCTTGGATGGTCAATAGCAACCGTTGCAAAGCCTTGAATAGAAAGCTGCGCAGTTAAAGCAAGCATACTTTCTTTTTGTGTTGTAATACCGTGCTGCATAATCACAACAGGCCATCCACCTTCAGGCATTGCGATAGGATCTAATTGTAACTGTGCACGGACACCATTAATTATCGGTAAAATAGGTTTAGTAACTTGCACTGGCACATTTGCCATGCTTTGTACTTTTGGAATTGAGTTGTATTTTGTTAAATGACGTGTGCTGTCTAGTCCTAAGTCACGTAATTGTCCGTCACTTAATGCAGAACATAAACCATCATTTTCACTAATAGGATCTGTCGGAAATGCATCGCCTGCAACGGCCTTATAACCAATTATTGCCACCGCGTTATCACACATACCTTGCCAATATGTATCACTTAAATCACTAATATCTGTACCCGTTGGCGTACCTAAATACATCGGTAACATAATGCTACCTTTTTGATATTGCACACCAGAGAAAGCAGCAGAGACTTCTACACCCTGAGAAGCAAATACTTGTTGTACATTTACCATAGGCTGTTCAGGAACTTGAAGCGCAGGAGTTGGTAACGCAGGCTGTTGCAAGCTTGCAGCTAGTAACTTTTTAATTGTCCCAAGTACAGGGCCTGCTGATTGAATAGTCATCGCACTAGAAAAAATAATATCTTCTTTTGCGATATCTCCCGAGCTTACAACTACATTTTCGTAACTGTTAACAGCACCCTGCAAACCAAGTTGAGCTTCTGTAATTAATGGTGCTTCTTGTTTAACCAGCCCATAAGTAGAAGAAGGCTCAATAGAGCGCCCTAATGAATCTTTAAGACCAGTAGTTAATACATTGATGTATGAGCTACCTGCCGTAAATGGTTTTAAAGGAATAATTGCAACGCCATCACCTGAAGCTTGAGTTACAAAGTCAACACCAAAAGTAAGCTCACCGATCAATTTACAAGCAGTACCGGCAGCTACAACTGAACATTCTGCATCAGTTAAACTTGCACCCATTACAACTTCAAAAATTCTTACTGTACCAGGGGTCCCAGCAGACGCTTCATCTAAACTCACATTTGGTGGGAATGTTAAATCGATTTTATAAGGAACCTGCGAAGACCAACCATCAAGTGCACCTAGTGCAAGTTGAGGGTTTGCATAAGCTGCGCGCGAAATAGACACATTGTTGTCATCTAATTCACCAGGAATATTAAGTGTACCGTCTTGAGTTCCACTCATTAATAAATCATTAGGTACCGATAAGATACCTGCTGCTGGATCAAATGTAACTGTTGCTGTTGGGATAACTGGTGCTGTGTCGTTTTTGACATCTGTTAACGTTTCTCCACCGCCACAACCTGCTAAAGCAGCTGTAACCGAGAGTGAAAGTAGCATTTTTTTCATATTGTTGGCTCCGCACGTATTTTATTTTTATAGTGTGTTTAATCAGTGTATTAAGTTAAAACAATGTAATCAGGTTATTAATGAGACATTAGACCAGTTAAACTTAACGTAAAGTTTCTATTTTCGCCACCTAATTTTACAATAAATTCGATTACTTCACGTTTCGCTATGTTAAAATCAAAAAAATTATATGAATTGGTACTTTTATGCACACATATCAAGCAGCTGAAAACGCACTTAAAGATAAAGTTATTTTAATAACAGGCGCCGGTGATGGTATTGGCCGAGTTGCAGCAATTACGTATGCAAAATACGGCGCTACAGTTATATTATTAGGAAAAACAACTAATAAACTTGAATGTGTTTACGATGAAATTGTTAATGCTGGCTACCCTAAACCTGCAATAGTCCCTATGGATTTAAAAGGCGCAACGAAGCAAAACTACCGTGACCTTGCTGCAACAATCGAATATCAGTTTGGACGCCTTGACGGGTTGCTTAATAATGCAGGTATTTTAGGGTCACTCGGTCCGCTTGAACATTTTTGCTCATCTACGTTCGAAAACATAATGAAAGTAAACGTGACTGCACAAGCAATGATCACTAAAGCACTTTTTCCTGTTCTTCGTAAGTCTGATAATGCATCGATCGTATTTACATCATCAGGTGTAGGCCGCAAAGGTCGTGAATTTTGGGGGCCTTATGCCATCTCAAAATTTGCAGTAGAAGGTATGATGCAAACATGGGCATGTGAAGTAGGCAAAACGAATATTCGTGTAAACTGTATTAACCCAGGCGCTACTCGTACTTCAATGCGAGCTGCTGCATATCCAGGTGAAGATAGAGACGCACTTGCTACACCAGAGGATTTAATGCCTACATATTTATATCTAATGAGTGACGATTCTAGTGAAGTGAATGGCGAATCGTTAGATGCTCAAGTAAAAAAGTAATTTAGAGTTTAAATAATTTAAACAACACATTAAAAAAGCCGCAATTAGCGGCTTTTTTGTGTTCAATAAATAACTAATTGATTATTTACGTTTAGTCGGCTTAACACGCTGATTGTGTTTTTTAACTGCTTTACGAATTTGGTTGATTTTAGCGCGTTTATCTTTGCGTTTTTCAGGCATAACAGAAAGCTTAGTTTGTGTTTCGCGGCCTAATTTAACGGTTTTACGCAAGTAGTTTACTGTTTCTAAATCATACTCCATCCAACCACCTTGTGGCACGCGCTTATCAAGCTCTAGTTTACCGTAACGAATACGAATAAGACGAGATACTTCCGCATCTTGAGACTGCCATAAACGACGAACTTCACGGTTACGCCCTTCATTTAACGTTACGTTAAACCAACGGTTAACGCCTTCGCCACCCATAGGGGTTACAGTCGTGAATTTGGCTGGACCATCTTCAAGCTCAACACCACGTAGTAAGTTTTTAACCGTTTCATTGGTTACTTCACCAAATACACGTGCAGAGTATTCACGCTCTACTTCATAGCTTGGGTGCATTAAACGGTTTGCTAGTTCACCATCGTTTGTAAAAAGCATTAAACCCGATGTATTGACGTCTAATCGACCAACCGCAATCCAGCGATCGCCATCAATACGAGGAAGTCGGTCAAATACAGTACGACGCCCTTCAGGATCTTTACGTGTGCTTAACTCACCTTCTGGTTTGTTATACATAATCACACGACAGATTCGGTCTGCTTTTTCTTCGATTTTTACACTGTGTCCGTCAACACGAATCAAATCGGTTTCTTCAACACGGTCACCTAACTTTGCCACTTTACCGTTTACACTAACGCGGTTTGCGTCAATGTATTTTTCCATTTCACGGCGTGAGCCTACGCCTGCACGGGCTAAGACTTTTTGTAACTTTTCACCTTGTATAATACTCATTCGGATGGTTCTCTCACAGAAGGATCGCTCAATAACTGGTTAATTTTACTTTGCTGCTCTGTTGGCAACGCAGGTAAATTTTCAAGTCCAGTTAACGAAAAATAATCTAAAAATTGCTTAGTAGTTGCATATAAAGCCGGCTTTCCCGGAACCTCTTTATGCCCTACCACTTTAACCCACTCTCTTTCGAGTAAGGTTTTAATAATATTCGAACCCGTAGTAACACCTCTTACTTGCTCAATTTCGCCGCGTGTAATGGGCTGCCTGTATGCAATAAGTGATAATGTTTCCAGTAAAGCACGCGAGTATTTTGGTGCGCGTTCTTGCCACAAGTTATTTAACCAAGGGCTTAAACTACTGCATGCCTGAAACCGATACCCACTACCCACTTCAACTAAGCGAATACCACGAGTTTGAAAATGTTCTTGTATTGTATCTATTGCGTCATTTATTCGTGCCATAGAAATAGCTAAATCTATTAATACGATGTCTTTGAGGTGGCGTTTACTAACAGGCTTATCTGCAACAAAAATAGCTGCTTCAATGATCTCAACTAGTTGTTCATCACTAATTCGCCGACCCGCCATACACACTCTTAACAAATAAAAATACACAGCCATCTATTATGACAGAACAACACCAAACTAGGAAAATATATCTATCAAATAACTAAATTTAAAACACAAAAAAGCCAGTGACTAGCACTGGCTTTAATCTTACTTACTAAAATGGTAACTATTAGTTACTTTTAAAAGCTTCTAATGCATCATCTTCAGCTACTGCGTTACCGTATTTTTTAATGTAACCCATAAACTCGCTTTTACTGATGCGCTTATCTTGGTTTTTATCCATGTAACCAAAATGATTTGAAATATCATCATCGTTACCTTCAACTACCGAGATATAGCCATTGCTGTCGTTATCTAAGCTTGAAAAACTGCTTTCAATTTTATCGAATTTAGCAATTTCAGCTTTAAATGCCGACTCACTTACTTCAGAATCAGTGGCTACTTTGCCATTATTAAGCTTCATATAAGTGTTAAATTCTTTGCGGCTAATTTCGTTATCCATATTGGTATCAATATTTGAAAAATGGCCCCAAATGCTATCGTCATCAGCTTCAACTTTTGAGATGTAGCCATCGCTATCATTATCTAAACTTGCAAAGTCACTGTCTATTCTTTCAAGACCTTGATTAGATGAACAAGCCGCTAGGCTTAATGATGCTAAAATAGTGGCTGCTAATGTTAACTTTTTCATAAGACGTATCCTTCGTAATTAATTAAATGTCACTTTAACTAATACAAATCCAATGCCAATAATAGTTAACTTATAATAATCAATAACTTAATCTCGGTCGGTATATTTATTAAACAGTTTCAATAAGTTAAGCTTGCAAGCTTTGCAAACAACCTTGTAATTTTTGCAAAAAAATACCCGGTAAAAACCAGGCATTTCAATTTTACTTATATAGTTAAGCTAACAATTAGATTGCTGCGTTTTGGTAGCGTTTAACAAACTCAGTAACGTTTTGACCATTACATTTTAATGAGTTTAGGTTACCAATTTTTTGACGAACAGGTGCTAAACCTTGTTTTAAAGCCGTCATACATAATTGAGTTTCTTGTTGGGCGTCTTTTGCAAATACTTCTACTTTCTCAACTGATGCGTTGCTTAATGTCGTTTTTTTAGCAATATCACGAATATCTTCACCATTACATAAAATGCTTTTAGAAAAACGAGATAGGTAAACACCGTGCTGGGCAGCTTCTTTACGAGCAACGCTAAAGCCTTCGTTTGCACTTAGTACACATAACTTAGACTCAATTTTGTTATCTTGGCTAAAGTAAGTATTGCTTTGAGCTGACGCAGTTGCAGATGCTAGTAAAGCAGTGGCTAAAAGTAGTTGAGTTTTCATGAGAGATCCTATTTGAACGAGCTAAAAAAGTGAATTTCGCGCATTATATATTCAATAAAGTTAAGTTCAATTGAATTTTTTATTTATTTAAATAATTAATATTGTATTCACAATGTTTAAACTTTACCCATCATTTGATCAACATTTGCGCAGCTATTATCTCAATTCAGTCATGTTATGTACGCGTATTTACTGATACAATTTAATCTATTAAATAGAACCAATTTTAAGGTAAATTTTATGAAAGTGATTTCTTTCAATATCAATGGTCTGCGTGCTCGTCTTCACCAATTACAAGCAATTATCGACAAACATCAACCAGACGTTATTGGCTTGCAAGAGATTAAAGTTCACGACGAAGCATTCCCATTAGAAGATGTACAAAAAATGGGATATCACGTCTACTTTCATGGTCAAAAAGCGCATTATGGCGTAGCTATGTTATGCAAAAAAGAGCCTAAATCGGTCTTAAAAGGTTTTGCCACCGATACAGATGAATCGCAAAAACGCATGATAAGCGTCACTGTTGAACAAGAAAACGGTCGCGACCTTACTGTCATGAATGGCTATTTCCCACAAGGTGATAATATTAATCACGAAACTAAATTCCCTTATAAACGTCAATTTTATAAAGATTTAATGACACACCTTGAAACCAATCACACACCCGATCAAGACGTCATCGTTATGGGTGATATCAACATATCACCTACCGATTTAGATATTGGTATTGGCGACGTAAATGCTAAACGTTGGTTAAAAACGGGTAAATGTTCTTTTCAACCGGTAGAGCGTGAATGGCTTGCAACATTACTTAATTGGGGTTTTAAAGACACCTTTAGAGAGCAAAACCCCGAAACAGACGATCAATACTCGTGGTTTGACTATCGCTCTAAAGGGTTTGTAGATAATCGAGGACTTCGTATAGATGTAGTGCTTGCAACCAATGAGCTTGCAGCACGCTGCATAGATACAGGTATTGATTACGAACTTCGCGGTATTGAAAAACCGTCAGATCATGCCCCTATATGGTCAACATTTAAGTAATTATTATGCTAAGCCTAACAATACAGGGGCTACTTTGGGCTCTTGTAATTATTATTGCTCTATTAAGCTTTGATAAAAAAACATATAAAACATTGCTTAGTACGCCCGTCCGTCAAACTAGCGTACTTGCGTGTGCGTTAGTGTTTGCAGTGCTTTGGCGAATAAAGGCTGGCATTTTAACTGGCCTTGATTTACACATCCTAGGTGTTACGGCTGCTACATTAATTTTAGGCTGGCGATTGACTATTTTAAGTAGCCTACTTGCCACAGCCCTACTCGCTGCCTTTGGTCAAATTGAACTTGAGCTGTTACCAGTACAACTGCTTATTGGTGCGTTTATTCCTATTTTATTGAGCTATCTTGGCTTTATAATTAGTTACCAATATTTACCTCGTCATTTTTTTGTTTATATATTTGTTTGTGCGTTTATAACCGCAGGATTTATAGCCTGTATAAAAATAAGCCTAGGTGCTTTATTTTACTTAGCTATAGGGCAATACAATTGGCAAGAACTTGCAGATAACTACGTTTATTTAAGTGCCATAATTTGGTTTCCTGAAGCAATGCTCAACGGCATGGCTATAACAATTATGATCACCTATCGCCCGCATTGGGTAAAAACTTTTTACGATAAGGACTACCTAGGCTCATGAGTCTTGAATATCAATGCCCGCTGTGTAACCTAGCACTTTTGAAAACTGATTCAACACTTCGTTGTGCTAACAACCACAGCTTTGATTTTGCTAAAGAAGGCTATGTTAATTTACTGCCTGTGCAACAGAAAAATTCAAAACAACCGGGTGATTCACTTGAAATGGTACAAGCCAGACGTGCATTTTTAGAGCGTGGGTATTATCGTTTTTTACAGCAAAGCCTTAGTGATATAATCAGTAATATAAGTGCAAAAACTATTATTGATTTAGGATGCGGTGAAGGGTTTTATACCCAAGCAATAGCGAATAAAACAAATGCTGTTGTATTCGGCGTCGATATTTCAAAATCAGCGGTTAAATATGCAGCTAAGCGCTACCCTAATTGCCAATTTAGTGTGGCATCAATCAGCCAAGCGCCCTTTAAAAGCCAATTTGCTGATGTACTTGTAAGTGTATTTGCACCTTTGTTTGAGCAAGAGCTTGAACGCCTAGCAAATCAAAACGCAACATTAGTGGTTGCAAGCCCAGGACCTTGTCATTTAAAAGAGCTAAAATCTTATATATATTCAGAAGTAAACGAACATACTGAAATAGCCACTCCAAAAGGATTTCAAAAATCAGAGCAGATCCTTTTAACAGAGCATGTAGCGCTTAGCTTTACTGATATTAAAAACTTAATAATGATGACGCCATTTGCATGGAAATTTAGACCCGAGCACTGGACAGCACTCGAAGAAAAAGGTGAACACACTGTCACCTTATCGTTTTATATTACTCAGTTTACCAAAATAGATAATGATGTAACTCTCTAAAACTGCTCTTTAGTAAACGCCCTGTCCATTTTATCAAACATATCTTTAAGTAAATTGGCAAGCTCCATATAACGGGGCTTGTTTTCACTTAACTGCGTTTGATATCCATTAGCTGCCATTTTAGTGTACAGCTCGTTATACCATTTTTGCATCGCAGGCTCTAAAGGCGTTTGCGCTCGCTTACCCAACCAAAATAAACCTTGTAATGGTAGCGATATAAAAAATAATGCACTTGCAATGGCTTGCGGTAAAAAATCAGAACCCAAGTAATTTAGCTGAAAAAACAATGTTAGCATGGCTAATATTGGCATTACTGTAATGGCAAGCTCAGTCGCTCTAATTACTCTAAACTCTAAAAATAAGGGCGCAAGCTCTTTGCGCATTGGCCATTTTTTACCATACAAACGGCCAGTTTGTAGTTGTGACATCACACTTTTTTGCATCATGACTCCTCACAGATACTGCTTTTAAATACAATGGAAAAACGAGCTATACGCAAAGTGTAACACAAAATGAAAGAGTTACACTTTCTCAGTAAAACAGCTTAAATTTACCTTTTAATGACGAACAATCCTAACTTAAACATCTTAATTAAGGTAAAGTAATTAACATTGCGTTAACTACTTTGCAATTGAACATTCAATTGTTTTAGCTTTATTTAATACCGTAAGTGTAACGATTACGTATTAACGTTTACTTACTAAATTTGTTTATGGAAATTGAATCTATGCCAACAACCCCTCCTGAATCACAACACGTTTTAGTTTTAAATTGTGGTAGCTCTAGCTTAAAGTTTGCCATTATTGATGCAAACGATGGTCACGAAATTATTTCAGGCCTTGCTGAACGCTTAGGCGCTAAAACACCCTCTATTAAATACAAATTTAATGGTACTAAAACAGTTATCGACTTAGCGGCTAATCAAGCACATGCTGAGGCTATAAATACGCTTGTAAGCTTAATAAAAGATCACAACTTAGACGAGCAACTTATCGCAGTGGGCCATCGTGTTGTACATGGCGGCGAGCACTTTACGCAATCCGTATTGATTGACGAAAAAGTAATTGCAGGCATTACACAGTCTGCAACGCTTGCGCCGCTTCATGGGCACGCTAATTTACTAGGTATATCATCGGCGCAGGCATCGTTTGAAGGTTTGCCACAAGTCGCGGTGTTTGATACTGCATTTCACCAAACTATGAATGAAGTTGCCTTTCTTTACGCTCTTCCATATAAGTTGTACACCGAGTTTGGTGTTAGGCGTTATGGTTTTCACGGCACAAGTCATTTTTATGTTGCAGGGCAAACAGCAAAGCTGCTAAAGCAACCTATCGAGCAAAGCAATTTTATTAGTGCCCACTTAGGTAACGGTTGTTCTGTATGCGCTATTAAAAATGGTAAGAGTGTTGATACCAGCATGGGACTAACGCCTCTAGAGGGGCTGATAATGGGCACACGTAGCGGCGATATTGACCCTGGTTTATTTAACTTTTTAACCACTCAACTTGATTACACAGCCCAGCAAATAGATAACCTACTAAATCAAAAAAGTGGCTTGCTAGGTATTAGCGAGCTTTCTAACGATTGCCGTACCATTGAAGAAGCCGCTATGGTCGGTAATAAAAAAGCGATACTCGCAATTGAGATGTTTTGCTACCGACTTTCAAAACAAATTGCAGCGTATATGGTGCCATTACAGCGCCTTGATGCTGTGATTTTTACTGGTGGTATTGGTGAAAACTCAGATATTATTCGTGAAAAAGTAATTACACAACTTGCCTTTTTAGGCATTAATTGTAATCCGCAAGCCAACCTTAATGCGCGCTTTGGTCAAGAAGGCGTTATTAGCTGTAAAAATTCACACATCAAAGCAGTTGTAATGCCAACTAATGAAGAATGGGTTATTGCCCTTGATGCTGCAAATATTGTAAAGGAGCTTTAATATGGCACGTCGTATTATGTTAATTCCTGTTTCTACCGGTGTGGGTTTAACGTCGGTATCAGTTGGTTTAGTGCGTGCACTTGAACAAAAAACAGTTAAAGTTAACTTTTTTAAACCAATAGCTCAGCCACGTTCTGGTGAAACAGGCCCTGAAAAATCAACGCAAATAGTTACTCAAGGCTCACCTATTAACCCACCAATGCCTTTTGCACTTGATTATGCTGAGCAAATGATTGGCGACGGTAAAGGTGATGACCTACTAGAGGAAATTGTTGAACGCTTTGAAAGTAAAATAAACGACGACGAAGTCGCTATTATTGAAGGTATGGTACCTACTCGTCGCCAACCTTATGCTGGGCGTGTAAACCGCGAAATTGCGCAAACACTCGGCGCCGAAATTGTATTTGTACTTACCCCTGGTAATTACACCATTACTCAAATAGAAGACCGCCTTGAAATCGCAGCAGGTAACTATGGTGGTATCGATCACCCTCGCGTACTGGGCTGTATTTTTAATAAAGTAAATGCGCCACTTGATGAAGAAGGTCGTGCACGCGCCGATTTAGTCGATGCCTATAAACCTGAAGAGCTTGAGAACGAGTTAAATCGTTTAGCATCCCTACCTATTTTTAAAAAAAATCCGTTTATGTTACTTGGTGCAATCCCGTGGGATTTTGACTTAGTAGCGCCGCGCGTAAAAGACTTAAGCGCATACTTAAAAGCCACGATTATTAACGAAGGCGATATGCTTCATCGTCGTCTGCGCCGTATTACTTTTTGTGCTCGTACGGTTTCAAATATTTTAAATTATTTTACGCCAGGCGCTTTATTAGTAACACCGGGCGATCGCTCTGACATACTTGTTGCTGCGTGCTTATCTGCTATGAACGGCACTAAACTTGGTGCTATATTACTCACCGGTGGTTTTGAGCCAGAGCCACGTATTATGGCCTTGTGTGAGCAAGCCATGCAAACCGGTTTGCCAATACTCGCAACCGATGCAGACACGTGGCGTACATCATTACTACTGCACAACTTTAATATGGAAGTACCAAATGATGATGACCAACGTATTGAAAAAGTAAAAGATCACAACGCAGAGCATATCAATTCAAGCTGGCTAGATACTCTAGCTAAAAGTGTAGGTAAAACTCGTAAGTTATCACCACCCGCATTTCGTTACTTACTTACCACTAAAGCGCGTAAAGCAGGTAAAACCGTGGTTCTACCAGAAGGTAATGAACCTCGTACAATTAAAGCGGCTGCTATTTGTGGTCAACGCGGAATTGCTAAAACTATATTACTAGGCGATCGCGAAGAAATAATGCGCATTGCACAGCAGCAAGGTATTGAGCTAAACGAACATGTAAGTATTATCGAGCCTCAAAGCATTATTAATGATTATATTGCGCCTATGGTCGAAATTCGTAAAAGCAAAGGCCTAACTGCCGTAGTAGCACAAGAGCAACTACAAGATAACGTCGTACTGGGTACAATGATGCTTGAGCAAGGTAAAGTAGACGGTTTAGTATCGGGCGCGGTAAACACTACGGCAAATACAATTCGCCCACCACTGCAATTAATTAAAACAGCGCCAGGGTCATCACTAGTATCATCTGTATTTTTTATGCTACTGCCTGACCAAGTGTTAGTTTACGGTGATTGTGCGATTAACCCAGACCCTAATGCTGAACAACTTGCAGACATAGCGATTCAATCTGCCGACTCTGCAGCTGCATTTGGCATAGAGCCGCGTGTTGCCATGATCAGCTACAGCACGGGCACTTCTGGTACAGGTGCCGATGTTGAAAAAGTACGTGAAGCCACAAAAATAGCAAAACAAAAACGTCCAGATTTAATTATCGACGGCCCACTACAATACGATGCCGCTATAATGGAAAACGTAGCACTTAAAAAAGCACCTAACAGCCCTGTAGCCGGTAAAGCGACCGTATTTATATTCCCAGATTTAAATACGGGTAATACCACGTATAAAGCAGTACAACGTAGTGCCGACTTGATAAGTATTGGCCCTATGCTGCAAGGTATGCGTAAACCTGTAAACGATTTAAGCCGTGGTGCATTAGTTGATGATATTGTGTATACAATCGCCTTAACTGCCATTCAGGCAGCTCAAGCAGAACCGCTAATTACTCATTAAACGTAACGTGTGCTTTTTATAGCCTAGCTATTAATTATTTAATAATTAACTAGTTAGGTTATTTATACCCTGCAACCCCCATACTTATCCACAGAAATTGTGGGTAAGTTTTTACTTCCTTCTTTTATCTACTTATTTACTGCTGAGTTAGTCGTTGTTACACCTTTAATTTAAAGCCAATAATCTATACTATAAAGCTATCAATATTGCTGTTCGCAGGCTTTTAATGTCAAAACAAACATTACAATTACACAGCACCATTTTATCTATACACAGTTTAGATGTAGATGCCGACATACCTGCGGCACTTTTAAAGCAATCTTTGTTTTTTATTTCTAAAACCCATGATGAACTTTCAATTGTATGCCCAAGCGATTTTGAAGTAAAAAGCCTGGATACCGAACCCGACTGGCAAGCTTTAGAGGTTGTAGGTCCACTTGGCTTTTCGTTAACCGGAATTATGGCTAATATTTCAGGCGTATTAGCGCGCGCTAAAATTTCTATCTTTTCAATCTCAACCTACGATACTGATTATATTCTCATAAAAAAACACACTGCAGAAAATGCTATTTCCGCTTTAAAAAAAGAGGGTTATAACGTGGTGGTAAACTAACTTATGAAAGCTCAAAAAATTGACTATTTAGCTCAAAATAAAACGCCTCTTAATGCAATAAATATTACCAGCCCATTTACAGGTAAAGTAATTGAACTGAAAGAGCACCCAGAACCTTTTTTTCGTTTTGGCACTCTGGGCCCTGGTATTATGGTGCAACTAACAAGTCATAAAATTTTAGCACCGTTTGATGGAACTTTATTACAAGTAAAAAATGCAGGTACTGAGTTTATTCTACAAGCTAATAATGGTCTAAAAGTCTTGATTAACTTAACTATTTTTGATTCGCAATCAATTACGCATACCCATATTGCGCAACTCAATGGTAGCAAAATATGCAAAGGTCAACGCCTTGCTTATTTTGATTTACGAGAACTTGATACTCCAATGCTTGCTAGTTTAATTTTACTAAACGGCCATAACCTTGGCACATTTCATTACTCGCATTCGCATGTAAATGCGGGTGAAGACACACTATTAACTATTATTAAGAAGAACTAGATTTATGATCACTCTATACGGCATTAGCAACTGCGATACGATAAAAAAAGCTAAAAAACATTTAACTGATAACAACATCGAATTTAAGTTTCATGACTACCGCAAAGATGGCGTAAATGAGCAAATGGTGAGTGAATTTGCAGACAAGCTCGATTGGGAACAACTCGTTAATAAACGTGGAACAACTTATCGCGCATTAACTGATGAGCAAAAACAAAGCCTAACTAAAGAAAGTGCTATCCCATTGTTGGTTGAACAACCTGCCATGATCAAACGTCCAGTACTGGTAAACAATGGCAGTTACCATTTAGGTTTTAAAGCAGCCCAATACGACGAGATTTTTAATAATGACTAATGATGTAATTAAACTCGCCCAAGCACTAATCCAGCGTGAATCAGTAACGCCCGAAGATGCTGGCTGCCAACAAATGATGAACGATCGCCTTGCTGCGGTTGGCTTTAATATAGAGTCATTATTTTTTACCGACACACTTAATACTTGGGCTAGAAAAGGCACACAATCGCCGCACTTTTGTTTTGCTGGTCACACCGACGTTGTACCAACAGGCCCTGAAAAAAATTGGCAACACCCGCCGTTTTCAGGATTAATAAAAGACGGCCTATTACACGGGCGTGGTGCTGCCGATATGAAAGGCTCATTAGCCGCAATGCTTGTAGCAACCGAACGTTTTGTTACTAAACATCCAGATCATAAAGGCTCGATTTCTTTTTTAATCACTTCTGACGAAGAAGGACCGTTTGTAAACGGCACAACACGTGTAATAGATACACTAGAAGCCCGTGGTGAAAAAATTGATATGTGCCTAGTAGGCGAACCCTCATCACGAGATGTATTAGGCGATGTTGTTAAAAATGGTCGCAGAGGTTCACTTACCGCTTTTTTAACCGTTAAGGGTATACAAGGTCATGTGGCCTACCCGCATTTAGCACAAAACCCAATTCACTTAGCGACGCCAGCACTTACTGAGCTTAGCCAAACGGTGTGGGATAACGGCAACGAATACTTCCCCGCCACCAGCTTTCAAATTTCGAATATTAATGGTGGCACGGGTGCGGGTAATGTGATCCCGGGTGAACTAGAAGTACAGTTTAACTTTAGATTTAGCACGCAAGTAACGCATGAGCAATTACAGCAACGTGTAAATGACATTCTACAAAAGCATGACTTAAATTATGAATTAAGCTGGATAGTAAATGGCTTACCTTTTATTACCGAGCACGGCCCGCTTGTTGATGCCACAGTTAAAGCGATTAAATCAGTAACCGGCTTAACACCCAATTTAGAAACCACTGGCGGCACATCTGACGGTCGTTTTATTGCACAAACTGGCGCTAAAGTAATTGAACTTGGCCCACGTAACGCCACTATTCATAAAGTAGATGAATGCGTAAGTACCGATGATTTAATAGCCCTTACCGACATTTACGAGCAAATATTAGAGCAACTTTTAGCATAATGGATGTTACTCAACCCACATCGATAATGTGTATCACAGGGCAAAGTGATACACATTTAACTGATATACAAAATCATCGCTTGCACAGCGCTATTATTAGCGACTTTTTAGCGCTGCAAAGTGCAGCACAAAAAGCGGGATTTGAGCTGACTATTGCATCAAGCTTTCGCGATTTTGATCGTCAATCAATTATTTGGAATAATAAGTTTTTAGGGATTCGACCTGTTTTTAATAAACAACAAGTGATTGTCGATTTAACTAAACTAAGCGATAGTGATAAGTGTATTGCGATCATGCTCTACTCTGCATTACCTGGGGCAAGCAGGCACCATTTAGGCACCGATTTAGATGTGTTTGATAAAGCTGCGGTAAGTGATGATTATAAACTACAACTAACACCTGATGAATACCTGCAAGGTGGGCCATTTGCGGCTTTAAGTAATTGGCTTGATACTAACTTAGATAAATTTGGCTTTTATCGCCCTTACCAGCATGATTTAGGTGGTGTCGCACCTGAGCTTTGGCATATAAGCCATATTAAGCAATCGCAATTATTAGTGAATAAGCTTAGCGAACAAGTACTTTTTGAATGCATAAAAAACAGTGAACTACAGGGTAAGCAGGCAATACTTGATAACTTACCCGCTATTTATACACGCTTTGTAACGAACGTTAGTCCGCCATAAAGAACTTGTTTAAGTGGTATCACACCTTCTTTTTATTTAAGATAAATACCAGCACAGCGCCTAATATTAATGAGCTTGCTACAATAAATTCCATTGTTACCTGCTCTGATAAAAACAAAACCCCTGCAATGGCAGCTAGTACAGGTACACAAAGCTGCACAACAGCAGCTTGGGTACTTTTAAGCAGTGGCATAGCCACATACCAAACACTGTAACCAATTCCAGAAGCTATCGCACCCGAGGCACACGCAAGCAAAACCCCTTCAATACTCATATTTTTTAAATAACTCATACCAACAAGTAATAAAATAGGGATAGCCACTAAGCTTCTTATAAAGTTAAACCCGGTAGTACGCAGTGGCGATACACACACTTTACCGCGAATACTGTAAATACCCCATGCCACACCACTGAGTGCCATAAGTGATGCACCTAATAACGAAGGTACAGCAGCAGATGGCAGCATTAAATATACAAACCCACCTAGCGCCACTATAAACGCGCACCACTGAAGCACACTCAACTGCTCTTTTTGATATATACCCCAGCCAATCATAGTGAGTTGCACGGCTGAAAACAAAATAAGTGCACCGGTGCCTGTATCTAGCTCTACGTATGCAATCGAAAAACAAAGTGCATAAACTAAAAGGCTTATACTGCTTCGCCAGCTTCCTTTATCACTTAAAATAGCGGGGTTAAATGTGCCTTTTCGTTTTAAATTATGAGTATAGATAGCCATTATAATACCCAAACACGCAGCACCACTGAGTAAGCGAATAACTGTAAAGTTCCAAGCATCTATATAGCCTTCGGCTAAAGCCATTCTGCAAAAAAGAGAGTTTGCAGCAAACGCAATTAAAGCAATGATTGTGTACAACGTAGCTTTCAAAAAAATTCCTTAGCAATAAAAACAAATTACAGCGTTATTTCAATTAATTAACTAATTAACCTACTAAACTCAAAACATTGTCATAAGCGCCAATAAAACAGCTTACTGAGCAGCACATTTAAACAGGATTGGTATAACTGTGCAAAGAGAGTATTTAGTTTTAATAAATTAGATCATTTATACTCAAACCTTAGCCGCATTTGCAAAATACGGTGTCTACAACACAAGATATCCTTTTAGTATTTTTCGTATACGACTTAGTGAGTAGCAATTACTTCATTTAAAAAATTCATTTATCGTTACGCTTTAGGGATCATTGTATTCAATAAGACCAATAAAGTACCTTAAGCATTTCAATATTGTTACCCAACAAGAAAATTCACACTTTGTTCACCAATGTCATTTTATATTTCTTTATTAGCAGGCAGTTTTACTCTACGATTTTTTACAATATTTCACACATTTAGCTAAAAACAATATGTTAATGTATACAGGTGAATTGAGAGGAGTGCGCAGTGCGCCTAAGTATAATTTTAAGCTTTTGTTGTATTTTAAGTGGGTGTAGCACAATGGGCTTTAATGACCTATTTAATGACTATGCCACGCAAATGACACCAATAAGAAATGCGATCGAGAAAAATAACATCGAAGAAGCGCAATCCCTTATTGCCGATAATAGCACCATGCACAGCAGCTACTTACTCAACCAACTTGAGCAAGCTCGCTTAAACGACTTAGCCAATACGCCACAAGAGGCACAAAGTAAATTTGAGAACGTGTATACGCAAATGCAAAAAAAACGTGAAGCCGCCAAAATACAAGTAAGTGCGGGGCTTGAGCAAAGCAATGCGTTATTTACTAACGACTCAGCCATAACTTATGTGCCACCGGCTTACGAAATGAGTATGCTTCATAGTTATAAAGCACTTAACTACGTGTATAAAAATGATGTAGAAGGCGCTTTGGTAGAAATTCGCCGCGCTAATAAAGTACAAGTTGATGCACTAAGCGAAAATAAAACAGATGGCGACTCAACAGTTAAGGAAGCGCAGCAGCACTACCCTAGCATGGGCAATGTGACCAGAGATGTAAAAAATGGCTTTCAAAATGCCTACACATTTTATTTATCTGCTTTGCTTTACCAAAGTGCTAAACAGTATGACGATGCTTATATTGATTATAAAAAAGCACTGGCTATACAACCTAACAATATTTATTTACAGCAGGACGTAATGCGCCTTGCTAAAAAACAAGGGTTTGACCAAGACCTAAGCGAATTTAAAAAACGTTTTAGTGATGCACCCACTATTTCTGCAACACAAGGCGAAGTAATTGTTTTATTTGAACAAGGCTTAGTACCAAAACAAGATGAATTTAAACTGCGCTTACCAATTTATTCATCACGCGGCGATGCACGCTTTTACAGCCTTGCAATGCCAGTATATAAAGATAATGCCTATGTGCACCGCCTTAATAATATAAACATAGATGCACAAAGCTTAGAGCTGAGCCCATTAGTACACATTGAAGCTCTTGCAGCAAAAACATTAGAAGATCAAATACCTGCAAAAGTAGCTCGCCAAGTACTTAGATTAGTAGCTAAAGAGAAAGTGCGTGCAGAACTTGCTCGCAGTGCCGGTGATGTAGGTAACATACTTGCTAATATTTATAATTTGGCGTCTGAGCAAGCTGATACACGTAGCTGGCTTACACTTCCAAATCAAATAAGTGTTGCAAGGCAAAGCCTAAATACAGGTGAGCATTCTCTGCATATAGGCACACAAGCACCTATAAATTTTACCGTTAGTAAGCAAGGGTTAACGTTAATTTACTTAACCTCCGTTAATAACTACTTTAATTACCACGTAGTTCAACTTTAGGAGCCATCATGAAATACATAGCGCCATTATTAGCAGTTTTAATGCTCAGTGCATGTTCCAGCAAACCGGTTACATCGGGTATTTCTGTTGAACAAAATAAAAACCAGTTTAATGAGCAATTACGTGTAGATAACCCAGAGCTTGGTAAAAAGCTGGCCATTACTGATGTGAAAACACGTCAAACCAACCAGTTAACCGATGTAGTAGTGACACTTTCGAGCCAGTATAAAAAATCACAATATTTGCAGTATCAGTTTAATTGGTTTGATAAAGACGGCTTTGTTATTAAAGGCAATCATTCACCTTGGCAAGCACTCACCTTATTTGGTTTTGCAAAAACACAATTACCGGGCTTAGCACCGAGCTCTGATGCGGTTACCTTTTCTTTAGCAGTAAGAGAAGTGTCTACCGAATCACAAGAATTTAAAGATTAAAGGAAACAACCATGATAATCAGTAACAAATTTAAAACAGCATCAACTTACGCTTTAGTTGGCCTAAGCGCTTTAGTATTAAGTGGCTGTGCTAATAAAGCCGTAGTAAGTTATGGCGATGCACAAGCAGTAGAAACAACAGATATTAATTTTGGTTCTACCGACTTACAAAAAGTAGCGAGCCAAATGACCGACTCATTACTCAGCTCACCTGTTGTTGGCACAATGACCGCTAATAAACGCCCTGTAGTATTTGTTGAGCGTATTAAAAATAAAACCAGCGAGCACATTGATACAGAATCAATCACCGATTCAATCTCAACACAAATGCTACGCAGCGGTAAGTTCCGTTTTGTAGATATGACCCGTGTTGAGTCAGTACGTGAGCAATTAACGTTTCAAAATGAAGATGCTCTTGTTAACCCTGCAACAGCCGTTGCATTTGGTAAACAAATTGGTGCGCAATATATGTTATATGGAAACTTATCAAGTATTGTTAAATCAAATGCCGATAAATCAGACGTATACTATAAATTTACAATGCGTTTAATGGATATGGAAAGCGGCCTAGTTGAGTGGGCAGACGAAACTGAAATTCGTAAAACGAAAGAAAAATCAACCTTTGGCTGGTAGCTAATACCAATCTGCTTATATATGGGGTCTATTTAACGTTAAGAAAATTACGCTAGTACTAGGCAAAAATTTTTGTATTTAGTTGTTCTAAATAAAAAATTTTTAACGACGTTATAGCGCAATTTAATTCGTTAAATTGATCAAAGATTTATGCAGGTTGGTATAAAAGGAGCAAGTTATGAAAGCAATTACTGTAATTATGTGCGCTTTACTTACAATAAGCGCGCCTACGTTTGCTAAATACGAGCGCAATAAAGCAGTCCCTGTGCAGCAAGTTTTATTTGGTGACGTAAAATCGGTACGCAATATTACCGAACAAGAAATCATTCAAGACAAAAACAACGGCTGGAAAACCTTCGGCGGTGCATTACTCGGTGGCGTAGTAGGCAACCAGTTTGGTGGTGGTAGCGGCCGCACAGTAGCAACAATATTAGGTTCGGTAATTGGCGGCAGTGTTGCACATAATAGGCAGCAGCAAAGTCATTATCAGCAAAATCACTTTGTAGAGTTATTAATACAAGTTGAAAATGGAGACCAGTTTATGGTTGTTCAAGATCAGGACCAATCAATGCGTTTTAGCAAAGGCGATAACGTAAGATTAGTGTACTTGAACGACAACACAGTGCGTGTAGATAAAGCGTACTAGGACGTGCTGAACTTTGGTGGTTGAATTTGCAGCAGAATGTTTGGTATTTAGACAAGGCAGAGCCTATAAACTGTGGTTGTTCCCTATAAATAGGCGATAACGCAGCATAAATGCCAAACATGCGCTACCCGAAGGGTTCTGCCTAGCGGCAATTAACTCTTTGTTGCTCGGTTTTTACTTAGCCCACTAGGTTACAAACCTCGCGTCGCGATTTAATCGCCCCTAGATTGAACAAATTTCAATCCACAAAGATCAACACGCCCTGTTAATATATTCATGACTAAAGTAAAAAACGAGCCAAATTTGGCTCGTTTTTTTATTATTTTTTTAATAACTATACTTGGCGATAGTCTTTAAAAAAGCGCTTCATTTTTAACATCGCATCGGATAAATCATCTTTGCTTGGTAAAAATACCAACCTAAAATGATCCGGCTCGGGCCAATTAAACGCCCTGCCATGTACAAGTAATATTTTTTCGGCTTTTAGCAAATCGTACATCATCTTTTCATCATCTTTAACGTTAAAAAGTGCTGTATCAACTTTAGCAAACGCATAGAGCGCGCCTTTAGGTTTTTTACAACTAATGCCTTCAATAGCATTTAATCCACGCCATGCAATATCACGCTGCTCATATAAGCGCCCACCCGGGTTTATTAGACTATCAATTGATTGCACGCCACCCAACGCCTGTTGAATTGCATATTGTGCAGGTACATTTGCGCACAAACGCATAGATGAAAGTATTTCTAGGCCTTTGCGTAAATCATCCATTACCGAGGTACGACCGCTTAGAACCATCCACCCCATTCTCAGCCCCGCTGCACGGTAGGTTTTAGCTAAACCATTAAAAGTAATAATAGGCACATCGTCGCAAAGTGAGCCGATTGAAGTATGCGTTATACCATCGTATAAAATCTTCTCGTAAATTTCATCGCTCAATAACAGTAATTTGTGTTCGCGTGCGATATCGATTAATTGCATTAACAAGTCGTCGCTATAAACCGCACCGGTTGGATTATTAGGGTTAATTAATACCAATGCTTTTGTTTTTGAAGTGATTTTACTTTTTATATCTGCAATGTCCGGAAACCAATCTTGCTCTTCATCACATAAATAATGTACCGGATTACCACCCGATAACGTGACCGAAGCAGTCCAAAGTGGATAATCTGGAGCAGGAATAAGCACTTCGTCACCATTATTTAATAGCGCTTGAGTGATCATTTGAATGAGTTCGCTTACGCCATTACCAATATAAATGTTATCTACATCTAAATTATGTAATCCACGTTGTTGGTAATGCTGATAAATAGCCACGCGGGCTGAATAGAGGCCTTTAGAGTCACAGTAGCCTTGGGCTGAATATAAGTTGCGGATAATATCGCGGTGCATGTCCTCTGGCATATCAAAACCAAAAGCAGCCGGATTACCTATATTCAATTTTAATACTTTTTGACCTTCGTCTTCCATTTTTTTAGCTTGTGCTAAAACCGGCCCACGAATGTCATAACATACACCTTCTAATTTGTGACTCTTTTTAATATCAGACATTTTTACCTCTTTAGGGCGTATTGACTTTATGGATTAAATTTGTTCAACCTAGGGGCGATTTAATCGCGGCGCGAGATTTGTAACCTAGTGGGCTAAGTAAAAATTGAGTAACAAGGAGAAAATAGCCCCTAGGAAGAACCCTCTGGGCAATGCGTGTTTGAATTTTATGTGTTGTTATCGCCTATTTATGTGGAAAAACCACACTGCATAGGCTCTGCCTAACCTAAAAACCAAACACTCGTTGCAAATTCAATCCCGAAAGACCAACACGCCCTAGTGAATCTTTAGACTAACCTAGTAAAGGCGTAAAATGCCAGCCTATTTAAACGCTTAATACTGAAATAAATTCACGTTTCGGTTTCAATAATTAACGAGATGCTAACCATTCATTTAGCTTAGCTTGAGAGCCTGTTACTTGAGCCATTAAGCTATTAGATGCGTCGATGGCTTTAGCTAAGTTATCTAGGTTTAAATTTTGTTCAATAACGCGAGATACTTCAGCAAGGCTTGAAGCACCAAACTGCGCAGCGTTAGATTTTAAGCTATGAGAATGACGAATCGCCGCTTCTCTGTCTTTTCCAATGGTTGCTAAAACTTCAGAGCCTAAACGCTCAAACTCCGAGCAGCAAAAATCAAGTGTATCAGCAAACTGCTCACCCAATAACGATTCCATACTCTCTAATGCTGATGTATCAATATTTATTTCTGTCATATTTTAAGCCCTTAAAACAATCCATGTAAATTACAGTTTAATAGTACTACTTTATATTGATGCGTAAAAAAAACCAACTTAATTACCTTATAAATGTATAATTGTGAGGATCATACTGGCAACAAAAAGTTTATTAAATGGCACGCACACTTTGTAATCATTGTAACTTTGCACTTAACACCTGTATTTGCAGCGCAATTACAAATATAAACAACAAAGTTAAGGTTATTATTCTACAGCACCCAAGCGAAGAAAAAATAGCAAAAAATACCGCTAAACTACTCAATTTGTGTCTAACTGATTGCCAAATAGTCAAAGGCGAAAATAATGACGACTTTTCTATTCTTAAATCACTGCCAGTAAGCTCAACTGTTTTGCTCTACCCTAACGAACACGCTGTAAATTTAGACGATAGCGCTGAGCAATCTAATATAAAAAACATCACCCATTTAATCGTGGTTGATGGTACATGGAAAAAAGCCTACAAAATTTTGCAGCTCACCACATTGCTAAATCAATTCAAAACGGTCAGTTTTAAACAGTTACCTAAAAATCGTTATGCTATTCGTAAAGCCCCTAGGGCCGACAGCCTATCCACACTTGAAGCCGTAGCGCATAGTTTGTTTTTAATAGAGCAGTTAAATCCTGCACCACTTTATAATGTGCTTGATGAATTAATACAAAAACAAACCCATCACATGCCCGAGCACGTAAAAGCACGTTACTTAGATTAAATTCGTTACTATATGAAACTTGCAATGCGTAACTACCCTAACAGGCTAAAACGTGGCTTTACTCGCCAAGGCCCCGACTATCGCTTTGACGACCAAGTCGACTTTAGCGATATAAGAGATACCTTTGGCTTTAGGTCAATGGTCGTCGGTAAATGGGTAACTAAAGAAGAGCGCTACATTAGCGCTAATTTAATTTACGATGCACTGGCCGACCTTGCACAAATACTGCATTTACCGCCCAAAGCTATTGGTCTTCGTGGCAAACTTAATTTTGCATTTGGTCATGGTGGTCAAAAAGGTGTACAAGCGCATTATAATGCAGCCTCTCAAACGCTTGCCCTTGCAAAAAATGCAGGCGGTGGTGCACTTGCTCACGAATGGTTTCAAAAGATCAAAGATATTAATTCTGAACACATTTCACTTTCATAGGAGATAAAATTTAATCAAGATTTTTTTGCATTTCAGCTTTTATTTACTACTGTAAAGATAAAAGTAAAAACAGAACACTTATTATGCCACCAAGAAAACCAAGAATACGTTCGAGTAAATTGAAAGTCGTTTTAAAGTCTAAGACGGAAGCCGATACTTTAAAAGAAATACCGTTATCTGAAACTATAGATTTGCCAAAATATAAACGATTTATAGATATACAATCCTCGGATCACAAATACCCTACTCGCGTATTTTTTGAAGCACCTCTTGTTGATGAACTACCAGACAAAACATACAAATTGATTGGTGTTCCTACTGTACAATCTCTTACACCACCATTTGTTACTTACATATCTGAATTTTGTGGTGAAATACTCGCAACGGACTTAGCTAGGCTATGTCAAAAATACTTAACATCGAAAACATTTTCTAACGCAAGAGTTGCCGGCTCTTTGCTGGATCTAAAACGCATCTGTGAATACGCAAAAACTTTGCCACAGACCGAAATTCCAAAGTCTCTACAAGAGCTAAATGCTTTCTTCTTTTCTAATTTAATAGTCTTTCAACCCAAACATAGGCGGGCTAATCTAAAATACAGTTTGAATCCTATTTTTAAATGCTCACGTCATTATGACTCTTGTGGGTTAAAAAAAATAAGAACTAAATTAACCTCTCCAAACACTACAGTTCAAGAAATAAATATCGATGAGTTAGAAAAAGCATTCGGGGAGAATGAATACTCAGATTCAGTACTGACACAATTATTAGCATATAGCTTTTTTATTATAGAAGATGCGATGAAGCGTTGGGATTCATTAGAAAAAGTTTCAATTGAATCTTTAGGAGATGATTATATATCAATAGATGAAATAAGTGTTTATAACCCTAAACTTATGAAAATGTTGAAAAATAAAAATGGAGGACATGAGAAAATAAAGCGTAATTTGTGTCTACTTATTAAAAACAACATTCCTCAACTTCAGAAATCCTGCCACAATAAAGACATAGTCGCTCCCTCACTTTTTATGAAAAAGATACATGATATTTATACCTCAAAAGAAGGTATTGAGATACTAGAAAATCAACCTTTTTCTAATCTAACTAATTGGATGTTTGCTAGTTATTACCCTACAAGGGTAAAAGCTAACAGAAAACATGGAGATCACAAACTGAGTAAATCGCTTTGGAACTTCTTGATGTTTAATACTAGACAAGTAGAGTTACCTATTCTCATTTATACGATGATAACTACCGGATTAAACAAAGAAGTCATCACTAGCTGGAAATGCTCTTATAATGGTATACCTTGGTATCAAAACTGGAATATAGAATTAGGCTTAAATGAAAATACATCGATTAGAGATCAAGAAGTAGTACTGACGGGTATTAAACGAAAGGTTGGTACACGTCCGCCGAAACAAATCGGATGTCCAATTAAAGTTAACAGCCCTTTATTTAAGTACCTTAAATTTTTGGATACGTTCAGCGATCCTAATCGTAAATATATATTTTCGTCAGTATGGGATGCTAAATATAAATCATCCTTCTTAAAAAAATTCCAAGTACAAGACGATGATGGCAACCAACTTACTTCTTTAGATAGCCTAAAGTTTCGCAAAGTGTATGCGGGCCATAAATTAATGTCATTATTAGAAGACGTTAAAAGTGCAGGAGAGCTGGTAGCAAAGCTAAAAGCAACTCTTGGCCACAATAAATTCGACACAACATTTTTTTCTTATTTAATGAAGAGCGGTAATGCAAACCTTGTATTAAATGCTGCAATCGTTGCCTTAACAAGTGAGCTATTAGAAAAGTCAGTTGAGTTCCAAGGTCAAATCAATAATAACTCTAACGAACGTGTAAAAGAACGCGAGCGCTACTTATGTGATTGTACAGATCCTGAAAAGCCAACTCATAACTTGCCAATAGCAAAAAAATGCACACGCTATGATATGTGTCTTGGATGCAAGCGCTCTGAAGTATTTAGCGAACATATTCCAAATATATTATACCGAATTCTTCAATTAGAGGAGTATAAGTTCATGAAAAAAGGACCTTCCAATGATTTGATTGACGATAGACTATGGATCGCCAAAGATACTATTAGGAAATTTCGCAATTATCACCCTCGTGGTGAAGGGATAATAGAAGCAGGATATCATACAGCAAATATTGCAATGCGAAAGGGTGAAATACTCCTCCCCCCTATTTTGCAATTTTAAACGGAGTATCCTATGCCTAATACCATTCCCTTCAATACCAAAGATACTTTAGCTGATTATAGCAGTCACACTTCAATAGGTGAAAAACAATGGGCGTGCTTAACTCACCTCGAAGAGCAATACAAAAATCAATCAATGAATCGAATAACCAATAATGCATTTTCTGATGAATACTGGGATTGCACAGGTTCAAATCGTTATAATTTTAAATGGATAGATTGGCTTCCTGAGCCAGAGCAAAAGCCATTACTTATTCTGTGCAAAGTAGCGACCTTCATCTTAATACAGATTCGAGGTGCTAGTATTTCGACGGTTCAGCCTCGTGTAATTGGTTTTATTAATACATTTAAAGAAATGCTAGCAAGTAAAAGAATATTAATCGCCAATGAAGGTGAGCAATTCAGAGGTTTAAGTGATTTACTTTCAGATGATATTAGTCTAGCTGCAAATAGAAATTTACAACTAAAAGGTACTCTTGGACTGGCGCCTTTTTCTTTCATTAATGATCTAACAACGATAGAGGCTCCTTCTTATTTCAGTGCATATTTTATGGTATCAAATATAATCACACCTTGGAGTAAGGCCGGTTTAGACGTTCGTAAATGGGTGCCAAGTTTAAAAAAAGCACTTGGTTTAAATAATGAAATAACTCACTATATGCCTTTAACACAAGAATGCTGCAGCTCAATCATAACCACATCTTTGATGATTATAAATGACTACGGAGACACAATTATAGATTTTTTTAATGAAGTCGAAAATAAAACAAAAACCCTACCTAAAAATAGGTGTAGAAGATTCCCTAAGTCCCTCAACACAATTATCAAGAATAAATTTCAAACAAAGTTAGAAAATATCATGCCGATGACATTCTCATCAGAGAGGCAATTACCTCAAAGTTATTACTCTAACTTACAGCAACTCACACAATCTGCCTGTGCTTGGATTATTTTACTTACGACTGGGCTGAGGAACATAGATTTAAGGAAGTTATCACCAAAAGCCTGCATCGCTTCAAAGCGCAGTGACAATATATTTTATATAGTAAGTAATATTCAAAAGACTGATTTAATTAATTACGTATTACCTATCCCTCCACAAACCGCCAAGGCCTTTATGCTAGCAACAAAAGCTAAATTAAATAGAGGTGGAGAGGTTGTCTTTCATAAGACTCTGGCTAAAGTTGCTGATTCATCAATAAAAGACGAATATTACATGGGAGAAGAGTCAGCCTTTAATAAACTACTTAGGTTTCTGCCTAACCACTTTAATATAAAATTAGAAACAATTGATCCCAATGTTCCTGTTTCGGCTCATTGCGGACGTTCTACTCTTGCAGGTTTTATCGGTGCCAACAGTACAGCTGCTATTTTAATATTGAAAAAACTATTCGGGCACTCGAATGACTTAATGCCTGATGCGTATATTAATTATAACCCTCTTGTGATCGCCGAACGTAACAGAAATATCACGACTGCTCAGCAATCTTTAGCTGAAGATATGGCACTAGCAATATCTAAAGGTAGCGTCGCAGGTGTAAAAGGTGAACAACTTAAAAAAGGTGCTGAAACTATTAAGGCGGAAATAGAAGAAAAGTATAAAAGTGAATCTCTTACTGAAATGGATTTACAAGTAAAGCTATTGGAGCGATTAAAAGAAATGCTTTTACAACGCATGACTAATAATCATATCTTTGCCCTACTAACACCGATGAGTGTTGTTTGCTTGCGCATGACAAACGATACTACTGACTCTCCTTGCGCCTCCCAAGAGAATCAAGCAGCTCGAAAAAAAAGCGGGTTTAGTAAAGCTGTTACTGATGTAATGGCTACTTTACCTAACCCAGCGCAATGTGTAGGTATTAAGTGCTCTGATGCTCTTATAGGAAAACCTTGGAGCGATGGCTTGTTTGAGACGTTTAAATTTTACATTAGTTATTTAAATTCTACTAACCAAGTATTTGACCTGATACAAGAAGCTAAACGCTTTGTTACTAATTATAGGGACGTTTTGGAAGAGCTCTATAAGGAGGAACTAAATAATGACTGAAGCTAAAAAGCCTGATGTTTCTATAAAGGAGCAAGGTCATATAACAAAGATAAAAGCTTTAGAAGCTTCGTTTTCTCGACATAAGGGGAAAGCTATAGCGAATGCTTCGGTCAACGAATGTTCGTTAGTTAAAATTAGTGAAGATGTAGGTGTGCACCGAGATTACTTTAAAGGAATCAAGCCTAAAACACTTCCTCACATAGCCAAACAATATAAAGCTTTTGCTGACAGTGTATCTCAGTGGCGCGCAGAATTTCAAAATAAAAAAATAAACAATGAAGTTGAATCAGAGCTAGGTAAATTACAAAAGCAAAACGAACTATTAGAAAATGAGCGAAATCAAGCTCATATGAGTTGTGCCGACTTAGTTGCTAAAAATGAACAATTTAAGTTTGAGTTATCTCAGGTTGTAGACCAATTATCTAAAACACAAGATCATGCTATTGAAGCATCATATTCAGCGTTACAGCGCGATAAAAATCGCTTTACTACGTTTGCTAAAGCAGAAGTAATATCACCTGATCAGCAGCTATATAACGCAGAAGGTATTTATGAATTTGACAATAAAGCACTTAAAGATGTTGCATGGCGCTCTTCAAGAGAAGCCCTAAAAAATTTTTTACAACGAAACCTACCTATGCGCATATATTTGCTATCAGGTATGCCTGGATCTGGTAAGACAACTTGGCTCGCGTCTAATTGTTATTATCCTGACCGCCACCCAGTCGTGATTGATGCCACCAACCTAACTCTTCGTTCTCGAATGCAATGGTTAAGCTTAATTTTACCTTATAAAATGAAATTGACTACTGACATAAAAGTGTGTGCAGTTATTTTTGATACGCCATATGACGTGCTTGTTCAACGAAACTTCAAACACCGAAGAATCGAAGAAGGCACATTCAGAGAGCTTTATGAAACTCAAGATGAAATTAGTGTGTTAGACGAACAGTTCGATGAAATCATGATCATAAGACATATATAAAACTTATTAGTTAAGGATAATCAAAATGAGTTACCTACAACTTAATTGCCTCACTGGAAACCCTGTACCCATACCTTATTACCCTGGTTCCGGTGTAAATATGCATCTATTGCAATTTTTAACAAAACGGTTTTATCACCCGACAGCGATGCCCGGTAGGTTAAAAAAGGTCGGAGGTAAAAGGATTTATGATATGGCACAAAACATCAAATTTATGCTTAACTGCATAGAGAATGAGGTTTTGTTTGTTGATGAAAATGGTGATTTACTTGAAGCTGGAAGCATAAACTATCTAAACATTAACTATTATCAATTAAAGCAAATTGTAAACTTGCTTCACAATGACTGGGGCTGGAAAGGACAGTCAATCAAAAATTATATTGCCCCTCTGCGTGAGTTTTATGATTACCTCCGCTCCGAAGGAGTAATTCACAATATGTTTTTTGAAGGTAAATATAAGGCTACTGTATCTAAGGACCGAGATGGAGACTTTTTGTCACACACAAAACAATTTAGTAGCCATTATGAATATGATATAGAACCACTCATTCCAAAAGAATGGTGCGAATATTCAGATGATTATAGAGGAAAGGTTGTCTCGATGTCTCAATTTAAGAAACTCTATAGTGAACTAGACAATCAAGATCCTGTATATGCTGTAATGGCTGCAACAATGCTACAAACTTTCTTGCGAATTGGCGGTGTTATGCAAATACCAGTTAAATCCAATAGATTGAACCCTAATTGGAAACGATTCGGTCAAATGGACTCTACAATTGGTTTTCAAGAATTACGCTATAAAAACAAAGGTGGTTCCAGTGCAACATGTCTTATTCACATTGAAACAATGAAATTAATTCATGAAAAATTTATAATTCCCCACCGTAGTAAGCGCCAAGAATTATATGAAAGGTGTTATTGCAAGAGTAAACATGCTAAAAAGCTGTACCGGAACGAACAAGATAGCTTCTTATGGCTAAATAAAACTGGGAAGCCAGTCTCAGTTCCTGAGTTACAGGAAGCTTTTAACAAGGCATCTAAAGCCTTAGGTTTTCATGTCACTTCTCATTTTATGCGTCACACTGGCGCAACTCAGTTGCTACATCGCTGGGGTAAAGTAAACGACACTTATATTTGTGAAACGCACAAGACCACTATCCATTCGTTTCTTAAACGTCAATTAGGTCACAAGGACCTGGAAACTACAATGCACTATATTAGGACTATAGAGAGATTAACGGGAGAACAGGTATACATCGAATTCTTCCCATCTTCATTATCTTTAGATGACAATGATACTGATTTAATTCATGATGTTAAATCAGCATATAACAGGGCTATGGAGTTGCACTTAGGATAACTATCGAAGCCGAAAGGTTGAGTCATGCATCATCCCTATCCTCTGAATGATACTTAAATGACAAAGATGTCTAAACACCACAGGTAATCGTTTTAAAGTAGCACCGTTAGCTTTTGTTGTATCCATTTATTAGCTTTTGTTGTATTCATTTATTAGCTTTTGCTGCAGAACTAATAACATTTACAGCATAATATTCCTTATCTTTGTTTAGCAAAGACCTCAAGTATCTACTTTAAGTAGAGCCGGCTACCTCCAAAAGTAAAAAATAGACTGATTGTAAGGCGCTAAGCGCCTTATTTATCTTCCACAATATCTTCAAGTGATATGCGTTTTAACTGTGTGCCATCGCGATATCCTATTGCTAACAAATTGTCTAATACAGCACCAGTGTAGAAGGTGTAGCAATTTTCTTCACCAACGGGGAGCTCATATATAGAGCCTGATATCTGAGGCCAAATCCAGTAATTTCCACATGATGACAAGTGAGGTAGAACCATTGAACCTGAGCTTACTCTCCATTGATCATCATTTCTCCAAGAACAAAACAACACATAGCAGGATTTACTATCAACTGTTTGAAACGTTAAAACAACCCAGCCTTCTGGCCTATGTTTCATATGCAGCTCCATCTCTTTTACATTAAAAATAAGTTCAAAATCTCAATTAACCTTAACTTAATTAAAGTGAGTAACCCTCAGTAGTGGCATATTGCTTTGTCTGTAATTCTGATGCAAATAAGTTAATTAGAAAAGTACCACAAATCATAGTTAATATAAAAAAGCAAAAAATACAACCAGTAAATATTGATGATTCAATTATACTACAGACCCTATTAATAGAGCATAAAAAGAATAGCTGAGGAAGAGCAACGAAAGTTGGAACTTGTTGAAATAGCTGTTGCGTGGAGAAAAGCTAACGGAGTATCAAAGTTTAATGATTTTTAAATCTACTAGCTCAGACTTGATCTGACAGTTTAGATTTGAGCTAAATTCTTTTCAGCTGTACGCTTTAGAATATCACGCCATTTGTTTTCTTGTTAACAATGAGATAAACGCATATATCCATCTCTAAACAAACGATTATCCCTGATAAAGACAAATGGAGGTGTGTGATATCCAGATATGATGGCAGTTGGTGCTCCTCCTTGATACTCAGTAGTCACGTTAACTAGCTTCTGTCCTTAGACAGGGTTATAAGGGTAACTCGCCTTTGCCCCAAAATCATTTGGCATCAACTTCCTGACCACTTTCCTAAGTCAATTCTTGACCTACTTTCCCTAATGGAAGATTATGAGCCTAGTTGAGCATTTGCGTTTATACAGACATGTTCTGCAATTTGTGAGTGAAAGGAAGAATAAGGCTCATAGAACAGTATGTTGCTGCTATGGCGTCTGTATTTTCTCAAAATATTATAGAGGCAATGTCTGCTGAAAAAACACTGTTATGTTTATAAGAGGATATGAATTAGTTGGTCTTTCAAATTTACTATAATTTAAGAGCGCTGGTGCGGTTCTATCTGATATCGTACTTTGTTAGGCACCTTAGCAAAGAGCACAGTCAATTTGTTTTCTTACCTCGCTATGTCGTTGAACTATTTATAGCGGAAAACACACGTATCAAGCGGAGTTTTTCAAGTTAGTTGTCGCATCAAATTAAATTTTATGCCGCCCGCATTGCTTCTTTTTTCTCTGGATTTAAATTTACTTCATTGATCATCGTCCAATCTCGAGACTTTCCTGACCAACGACTTGGGTTCTGTAATTTCGCCATCTCATTTACCTGATGACGTTTCGCTAGTATCGCTTCATCTAATCCTAAATGACGCTGGTTTGGCGTGACAAATTTAATACCGCTGTGCAAGTGCTCATCGTTGTACCAATCAACAAATCCGCTAACCCACTTTCTTGCGCTACCCATGCTTTCAAAGGCTTTCTCAGGGTATTCCGGGCGATACTTTAACGTCTTAAATAGCGATTCAGAATAAGGATTATCATTACTCACAGACGGTCGGCTAAATGAAGGAACAATACCTAACTCCTGCAATGTCGCTAATAACGTTGCCCCTTTCATTGGACTACCATTATCCGAGTGCAGCGTGACTTGCTCAGGCTTTACCTGCTCTCGCCTGCAAATATCTACCATTAAATCAGCCGCCAGTGTGCTTAGTTGTGTGTCATGAACCTGCCAACCAACTATTTTTCGACTATAAATATCCATCACTAAATATAAGTATAAAAACTGACCTTTAACAGCTGTTGGCAAATACGTGATATCCCATGTATAAATTTCGTTTACACGTGTTGCCCTGAGTGCTTTTGGCTTTTTTATCTTTTTATTTGGTTTAACTTTTTCTCTGTGTGTTAATAATTTATGCGATTTCATAACACGATAGAACGAACTTTCTGATGCTATCCACACACCTTTATCCAATAGTTTAGGGACTATCTTGCTAGGTGGTAAATGCCCATATTCTATTGAATTAACAGTCTTAATTATACGCTGTTGCTCTAA
>NZ_PJAV01000176.1:0-75044 GCF_002836695.1 Pseudoalteromonas sp. 78C3 | reverse complement strand
AGAATGTGATTCCCTATTAATATATCTAAATAAAGGCTTAAATTCTGACGAAGTTTTCCCTAAATCTTCCAATGTCTTCTTCAGAGCATCTTTCTTATGAATAAAGGTGAAGTAATGTTCAAGAATGTTTCTCATAGCATTTGGTAACATATTTGCGTAACTATGACTCTCTGAGCAATCTTTTATTATTTGCCAATATGTTTGATAGTCATTTTGAATTTCATTTCTTTGAAGGTCTTTAACTTTACTAAAATCTGATTTAGTAATTCTATGTAATTTATAAGGGACTGCGCGATTGCTAGGCGCTTTAAGCATTAATAATTCATGAAAGAAAAATAAATTATGAGTAAGAATAAATATTTGCTTAAAATTAGTTAGCAAGACTTTATGATGAATCAATGTTGCTATATCGTAAATGTAGTTATGAGAAAGACTTGAGATCGGATCATCTATTACAATGATCCTTCTATTAAGTATAACTGTAGATTCTTGATCTGTCGCACCGGCACAACTTTCTAGAAAATATAAGAAAGTTATTAAAGTCTTTTCACCTTCACTTAAAGTATTATAAACATCTTCATCAGCTTCGCTTTCTCGCACAATTTTATAATGTTGTGAGTCTTCTGACGCTTTTTCAAGTTGAAAACCTTGTAAGCCTAATTCTTTAAGCTGACTATTAATATTTTTTATTGAAAGATCTATATTGGTAATTTTTTTACTATTTTCGATAATAATATTATCTTGCTCTCTTTTATCTTTGTTTTTATTTTTATAATTTTCTCTTAGTTGTTCTACCTCTAGATTTAAAGATTTTGTTTTATCAATAGTAGCTTCTATTAAAGCAGCATATTCTAAATTTAATAATGACCAAAATTTTCTGTTTATGTTGGTTAAATGAATATTTTTATTTTTAATTTTGTCATTGAAAGTATCTACTTCGGATTGAATCTTCATAATGACATTATTTAAATTATCAATAAGCTCAGTAGTATCTAACAGTTTTATCACTTCACTAGGTTTAGTGTATTTATCGTTAATCAAAGACAGGTTATCTTTTAAGCACGTCAATAAAAGTAATTTTGTGGTACTAAACTCAGAATTATCAACAACGTACTCTGCTAAAAATGCGCCATTAACTAAATTAGACTCAAGAATCGAAATAGAGTTTTCATATACATTTTTTAAATTAAGAATTTCTTCCTTTTTAGATTGGTAAGTCGTATCAAACAATTGATTTATTGCAGTAGAAAAATCAGCTTCTAGTTCTTGTTGGCAAAATGGACAAGGTTCATCATCATTTAGATACTTCATACCAGATTGAACCCAATCTGAATTACCAAGTTTCTCGACTAACTCAGCTAAATAGGAGTCTTCCGATCCTACTATTCTAGATTCAAAAATCTGCTCATTTTCTATATAACTTCCGCTAAAAGAAATGGTTTGAATACTCTCCCTTGGTGTACCATCTTGTTCATTTAATTCTTTAGCTTCAGCTTTAAGATCTTTTATAGTTGAATCACAGGAAGATTGGCTATCTTTTATCTTTTGAAGAAATTTATCCTTAGTCTTAAATCCTGCTAAACAAAACTCAAGCTCTGTTCGCTCATACTTGGATTTAGATTTCCAAACCGCCTCTTTTAAAGTACTTTCTTCATTCGTAATTTCTTTATTCTTTTTGTTTGCATTTATTTCAATTTCACTTTGAGAATCTTCAAGTTTTTTTATAGCATATTCAGCTTTTTCAATAGCTTCTTCCGCATCTTTGTTAGCTTCACTTAAAGTGAAAATACCTTTTTGCTGCGGTATTTCATAAAAATTATCCCGAACAAAATTTTGATTATAAACAATTATTTCATGTTCAACATTGCTTGGAGAAATTTCACAATGTTGATAGACAGGATCAGTTTTAGATTGTAAAAAATTACCTAAGGTAGATTTTCCTGAACCATTTAATCCATAAAATAGATTTACTTTTTTATTATCTGTATTAACAATGACAAAGGTTGTAGGCGAGTAACTAGCCACATCCATTAGCTTTATTGAGGTGATCACTTTATAAATCCTTTTTTATTTTTGATTAAATAATAATTATTACATTGTCAGATTACTTCACTACATTGATTAAATGCACTTTTATATCAAATTATTGTTATATTTTTTTAATAACTAAAATTTACACTGTTTATTTGTTTATCATAAAAAGTATCTAGCGCCAATTAACTTGGTCGGTTGACACCGAATTTTATTTTCTCTTATTGAGCGCTGTTCTGCGTCGGTAACTTTCACCTTCGCAAACTGAAGGCAAAAGAGTCAAATCTTAACTTCATACATCAATGATCTAGATTTATAGTTTATTGCTCATTGAGTTTATTATTATGTCTAGACCACTACGAATAGAGTATGAAAATTCGTTTTATCATGTGATGAATCGCGGAAGAGGGCGTGAAAACACCTTTTTGAGTGATGACGATCTTAAGCATTTTTTTTACTACATTGAGCAAGCAAGCTTTCGTTTTATATTGAAGTGCATTCGTATTATTTAATAACCAATTATTACCACCTACCAATAAAACCCCTGATGCGAACTTGGGCAGAGCCATGAAACATATTAAATATACACAATACAGATGGTGCACTGTTTAGAGGTCGCGACAAAGCGGTGTTGGTGGATTGTAGTAGTAACGAGACTAGACTAACTGTGGGCATCTGACCAAGTTAAAGAAATTGAAATTATGCTCTAGCAATCTCTATAACTGATTTTGAAAATGAGGAGGCTAGATTATATCAACAAATTTCAATAAAATTACAAGCAAGAGAACAGGCCAAACAAAGAGCAAAAGTCGGTTAATACCCTACAAATACAAAGCCTTTGCCTTTTCTTAAAGTACTTCCCAACCAGCGTTAATATATATTAGCATTTATTGCTTACTTTGGTGATTGGGTCGAGAGTATTAATATTGAGCTAAATATTAATATATACAACTTCAGCATCCTTAAATAATATTTTTCCCTTGTTCTGGATCGCGAGATTGCTCTGCTTGTTCACGTATTTCGTCAGTATCACTACTTACATCATCAAGCGTTTTAGTTTGCTCGACAGTTTCACTTTTTTCGCTTTGTATTTGCGATGGTTGTTTTTCCTCTAAGCTAGAAGCATTTTCATTAGGGTCGGTGAGTATAATTCTCTCTCGTGCGTCATCAGGCATGCTGATTTTTTGTTTTGTGAACTCATTGACTAATTCGCGCATAAGTTGAGAGGCTACTTTTAATGGGCTGTGCTGCTCGCTATTAACCCAAAAATACAAAACGAAGTTAATAGTAGATGAGCCTAAGTTTTTTATTAAAACCTGTGCCGGCGGGTCGCTAAGCACCGCGTTTTGTTGATTGGCAATATCGAGGGCGAGGGTTTGTGCGCTGCGTATATCGTTATCGTAGCCAATACCAATTTCTACTTTGCCGCGCATTTTTGGATTGGCAGTCAGGTTTTTAATGGTATTTTTATATACAGTCGCATTAGGTATTTGAATATGATTGCCATCGTAATCAACAAGTGTGGTTGCTCTTGCTGTTACTTTTTTAACAATACCTAATCGGCCATCCACTTCAATTACGTCGTCAATTTTAAAAGGTCTTTGTACGCTCAGTAATAAACTAGCAATAAAGTTCTCTGCTATGTCTCTAAAAGCAAAGCCGAGTATTAAACCTATCAACCCAGTCCCACTCATAATAGCAACAGCAAACTGAGTGAGCCCAGCTAAACGTAAAAATAAATATACCCCAAATAAAATTATTAGGGTGCTTATGCTGCGCCTTATGACTAGGTGAACAAGCTTGCTGTCAGTCATATAGTCAATGGGTTTGATTAGTAATCTAGAAAGTGGTCCTGAAATTAAGTAACTGAGTACTAAAAGCATTATGCCGAGTAAAATAGTGGGTAATATTTGCGCTGTTACGTGAAGTAATTGCACGCCTTGCTCATAAAAGAAATTCCACGAAAGTGTATCAACTTTGATCACTTCAGTTATTGGTGTTGTATTATTTAGCGCTACACTGCTTTTTAGGGTACCGAGCATGGCTTATCTTCCGTGTTAGAGTCATTTATAGATAAATATTAGCAAGTTTGGTACCAAACACTTATAACTTGGCAAATATTTTGCTGTAGTAACGTAATACAAATATTGAGGTTTAGAATGAAAGAAGCTAAACGAGGACAGCAAGCAGAGCAGCCTGCACATATCCCTTTTATAGGTTGGTGGGATATTGTTAAACGTATTTTTAAGCAAATGAGTGAAGATAACTTATCTATAGTGGCAGCCGGTGTGGCATTTTATGCGTTACTTGCTATTTTTCCAGCCATTGCGGCGATGGTATCGGTGTATGCGTACTTTTCATCCCCAACAGATATTAGTGAGCACTTAAGTAAAATAGTTACTTTGCTTCCACCAAGCACCAGCGAACTGATTTTATCTCAGGTTTCTAGCCTTGCTAAAACATCAAGTGCAAGCTTGAGCTTAAGTGCAATTGGTACACTCATACTTACTATTTGGAGTAGCTCAAAGGGCAGCCAAGCACTTATTACTGCATGTAATATTAGTTATCGTGAATATGAAAAACGCTCATTTTTTCAGGCTCAACTAGTGCGCTTTTTATTTTCGGTAGGAGCGATTGTAGTCGCAATTTTTGCGCTATTAATTATTGGTATTTTACCTATTGTACTTAATTTAGTGGGACTAAAAGAAAGTATAGATTTATTAATTAAACTCATTTCTTGGCCATTATTGGCTTTTACCTTTAATTTTGCATTGGTACTTTTATATCGTTATGCCCCACATCGTAAACCTGCTAAATGGCGTTGGATCACAATGGGGTCGTCTATTGCTACCGTGCTGTGGATTTTAGCATCTATAGGTTTTTCATTTTATGTGTCGCGTTTTTCTAGTTACAACGAAACGTATGGCTCACTAGGTGGTGTAGTGATCATGCTGATGTGGTTGTATATCAGCGCTTATATAATCACATTAGGTGCTGTAATTAATGCAGCTACTGAGCAGCAAACAGGTAAAGATAGCACTGTAGGGCCGGCTAAAGAGCGTGGGCAACGAGGCGCCTATGTAGCAGATCACCTCGATGTAAAAAACGAATAGGTATTAATTAGCTAAATTAGTAAGTGCAGTAATTTGCTCTTTAAATTCTTGTGCTGCAGGACCAAGCCTGTCGTTGTCGTTGCACATTAAATATAAATTAAGAGTGCGGGTTGTACCTTGGTCTAAATTAAGTGCGATGAGGGTTTGATCTTCAATTAAGTGTGCAATTTGTGTTTTTGGCAGCCAAGCGTAACCTAAATTTTGACTAACCATATCAATAGAGTTACGTAAGTGGCTTACTGTCCAGCGCATATCTGCACCTAGCCAGCCTTCATTGTGACTGGTGTGGGTTGCTGAATCGCGCACTACTATTTGTCTATGTAGCTTTAAATCACGAAAGTTGAGTTGTTCAGTATGTTGGTGTAATACATGGTCTTTATGCGCAACCGCTATAAACTCTATATCGCATAATGTACTGCAGCTAATTCCATAAATAGGAATTGACGAAATAGCTAAATCAACCACTGAGTTATGCAGTAATTCGTTTGCACCTGTTAGCACGCTTTCTACTAAATCAATTTTTAAAAGAGGGTAAAGCTCACTCGTTTTAGCAAGTGCTTGGTATAAAATAGCGTGTGGAAAAACTTCATCAACAGCTATTTTTAACGTGCTTTCTACGCCTTCGCTTAGCGTACTTGCTACCGATTCTATTTTAGTCGCTTCTTCAATTAAAAACTCGGCTCTGCGTAAAATCAGCTTACCGCTATCGGTTAAAAATGCTTTACGGCCTTTTACTTCAAGCAACTTAATTTGCAAGGCGGCTTCAAGTTTTTGCACAGCATGGTGTACGGTTGACTGACTTTTATGTACAGCTGCGCTTGCGCCTGCAAACCCGCCATGATCCACAACCGCTTTAAACATTCGCCATTGCTCTAATGTTGCTTTTGCCATTTTTAAATCCTGTTACTACTTTATATCTGATTGCTTAACTTGACCGCGCAGACGCATTATTTATTGCGTAACAGTGATTTTTTGTCTATTTATTTTAACAAAGCTACTTTTTTATCAGCTAGAAGTGCCATAAAACTGCTTTTATTTAAAGGTCTTGAAAATAAATAACCTTGACCGTAATCGCATCCTGCTTCAAGTAGTAGCTGCATTTGTAATTTAGTTTCAATTCCTTCGGCGATTACTTTTAAGCCCAACTGATGCGCCATAACAATGATGGCTTCACACAATGCAAGTTCTTGGCTGCCTACTTGAATATTATCAACAAAACGTTTATCTATTTTTAAATAGTCGGTGTCCATTTCTTGTAAGTAAGCGAGCGACGAATACCCGGTACCAAAGTCATCAAGAGCAAGCTGCATACCTGATTTTACTATTTCTTTTAGGCGTCTTTGCGTAAGTGCTTCAGGGTTAACCATTAAGCCTTCAGTTATTTCTGCGACAATTGACGAAGCAGGTAGTTTTGCTGCTTTTAGCATATCGTACCATTCATCTATGCCACTCTCTGGCGTGGATAATTGCACTGGCGATACGTTTACACTTATTTGAAAAGTATCATCGGTTAGTGTTTTTATATCGTTAAGTGTTTGCAAAGCTTGGGCAAATACAAATTGACCAATTGCATTTATTTGCCTGGTTTCTTCAGCAAGTGGGATAAATGCGATAGGGCTAATTAGGCCTTTTTCGGGATGTTGCCAACGAATAAGCGCTTCAGCTTTATGAATATGTAAATCATTTAAAGCAACTATGGGCTGATAAAATAACTCAAACTGTTCAAGTTCTATGGCACTTCGTAAGTCTTTTAATAGCACCATGCGCGCGTGTGCATATTCGCGCATGTCAGCAGAGAAAAACTCGAAACAGTTACGACCATTACTTTTTGCTTTATACATAGCCTGATCGGCTGCCTTTAAAAGCTGTTCAGTATTTTCACCATCATTAGGAGCGCAAGCAATGCCTATGCTTGCACTAATAAATAACTCTTCGTTTTCAAGATGCAAAGCTGACGATAGACTAAGTAAAATATTACTCGCAATTTGATTAATATGGCGCGTACTTTTAATGTGACTAAATACAATAACAAACTCATCTCCCCCAATTCGTGCCACAAACTCAGCGTTTTTTGCCGACTGGACTATACGCTGAGATACGAGTTTTAATAAGTTATCGCCATAGTGATGGCCTAATGTGTCATTAATATCTTTAAAGTGATCAATATCTAAAAGCATGACAACCAATTGATTATCTGGAGTAACAACATTTGAAAATCGTTGATTTAATCGCTCCTTTAACTCTAAACGATTTGGTAAGTCAGTTAGGTGATCAAAATGAGCTTGTCGCCAAATGGTTTCATCAGCTTGTTTTTTTTCTGTGAGGTCTGTGAATATCGCGATACGACGAATAGGTGCGTTGTTTGTATCATAAATAGTATCGATTGTGAGCCACTCAGAGTAAAGCTGCCCGTTCTTTTTACGGTTAATAACCTCGCCTTGCCAGCGGCCTGTTTGCTGTAATTCAGACCACATTTTATTGTAAAAATTCTTATCATGTTTTCCTGATGAAAGAATTGAAGAGGACCGGCCAATAACTTCTTCTTTACTATATAAAGTCGTTTTACAAAACGCAGGATTTACATCAAATATAATGCCCGTTGGATCGGTGATTGCCATGCCTTCACTACTGTTGTTATACACTAGTGAGGCAAGGTGGAGTGCTTCTTCATTTACTTTTCGTTGTGTTATATCTCGTAGCACAACAACGTATTCATTTTTACTTTGCATTGCGCTAATACGTGCTTCAAAGCTGCGTTTAGGATCTGATTTTTCGAGTGTGAATTCTAAATTGCTCGAAACATCAAGTTTAGATAACTGCGATAACAAAAGCTGAACATTGCTGTGTGAAAGTATTGATGATAAATGAGGTACTACAGTGCTGTTAGGATTTACTTGAGGCTTAAACTGTCCTGTTATGTTGAGAATATCGCCATGGATGTTAATTCTAACGTAACTATCGGGCAGAGTATTAAGCAAGCTAGTAAGCTCATCATGCTTGTTTTTTAAATTAGCCTCGGCGGTTAACCTAGTTTGCGCCATTGATTTAAAACGCTGATAGAGAGTATTTAGCTCTGGATTATTGGGTTGTATTTTTTGTGCGGGCATCTCGCCCTTAGCCAATACGTTTGTTGCATTTGTTAGATTATTAATTGGGTCAATAATGCTGGTTTTAAGTAGTTTACGTGCAATTAAAGACAGTATCAGCAGCGATAAAATAAACACACCAATCGCTATAAAAAAATTATTATTTATTTGCTTTAAAGCATGTGTGACAGGAAGTGCAATATGTATATTTAAGCTGTTATTACTTGGATCGCTGTAAATAACAGAGTGATGAAGCATTCGGGCTTCACCTTCAATAGATTTTATTTTTGTTGATGCCTCATTATCAATCGAAGAATCAGTTGCTAATAAAGTCTGTGCAATATTATCGCCAAGCGCGGCCGTTGTAGGTGGATAACGCGCTAAAATTTTTCCGTTAGAATCAGCAATTGCAGCAATAGAGCCTGGCGGAAGTTCAATGTCATTAAAAGCATTGTTCCACCAGTCAAGCGCAACAACGATAACTACAACCCCCTGAATTACATTTTTTTTATTAATAATAGGTAACGCAAAATTAAGAGTGTTTTTTTGCAGGCTTCGGTCGTGCTGAAAATAACCTACCGACAATTGGTTACTTTTTAAGGCGTTTTGGAAATACGCCCGATCGGCAATATTAATTGTTTTGGCTAACCCGCTTGTTGTACATATAACAATGCCATTTGGATCTATAATCCCGATATTGGCAACATGTGCGTAAATAGATCTAAATTGATTAAAATAATTAGGGCAGGTCGTTGCTAGATTTTCTTTCTTACTTTCCTCTTTAGCCAAATAACGTGCTAAACGGTCAATATCATCGACTAAGTGCTTTTGCTGTAAAATTAATTGCTTAGCAATATTTTCTACTTTTTTTTCACTTTGCTCAATAGAGTGATCGCGTTCAAGCAGCAGTGTAAAAATAATTACAGCGGTGCCCGGAATACTTAGCAATATAAGTAAACGATAAAGCTGATGTTTGAGAGAATAAGTAAAAATAACCATTCCTTAGTTTTGTATTTTGCAATAACAATTGTAGCCAAATTCACTCCAAATAACCATAGTAATTATAAGGTTGAAAATGTAACCAATGAATCATTATAGTTCTATTTTTTGGAATGTTAAGGTCGATTTAAAGACATAGTTGTTTTGTTTAATGAATGATTTAATAGCCTCATAAACTTATTCTTTAGAGTGAATTAAAAAATGAAAATATCAAAAATACTTACAGCTTATGCAACTCAAGATGGCGACGGCGTAAGCATTAGCCGCATACCAGGGTTTGATGGTAAATATTTAGATCCCTTTTTAATGATTGATGAACTTAAGTCAGACGACAAAAAAGATTATATGGGAGGCTTTCCTGAGCATCCGCACCGAGGTATTGAAACGTTTACTTATATTCTAAAAGGTGGCTTTGAACATCGTGACCAAATGGGTAACAGAGAAGCAATTAAAGCAGGCGATGTGCAATGGATGAGTACAGGGCGCGGCGTCATGCACAGTGAAATGCCACTCGCGGATGCTGTAGATGGACTGCATGGCTTTCAAATTTGGATCAACATGCCAAGCGCAGAAAAAATGCGTGATTCACGTTATCAAGATACTACTAAAAACCCAGCTCCGAGTTTTACAAATACGCAAGGTGTGACGTTAAAATCACTGGCGGGATCGTGGCAGTTCGAAAGTGAAACGCTTACAAGCGCTCTGCAAAGTTTAGCGGCTAATGCGGCGCTCGCTGATATTACATTACCCGCTGGTAAAAACATCTATTTAGAGCCTCTTAGCCAACAAAAAGTAATGCTTTATATTCATAGCGGCTCACTAATGATGAGCGACAATCAAACAATACCAGCGGGCAAGTTACTTATTTTGGAACCAGGCAGTGACATCAATATTAGCTCTGAGCACGGCGCTGGTGTTTTGGTTTTAGCAGGCGATCCACTTAATCAACCGATTGCTCATATGGGGCCGTTTGTAATGACGACGCAAGCAGAAGTACAGCAAGCAGTGCGTGATTATCAAAACGGCGAGTTTGGCAAAATTTAACGGTATTTTTAGGAGAGTTTTATGGGATTATTAGTTAACGGCCAATGGCAAGATAAATGGTACGACACCGATTCAAGTAACGGTAAGTTTGAACGCGAAACAGCGCAGTTACGTCACTGGATAACTGTTGATGGTAGCGCTGGAATAACGGGCGAGGCCGGTTTTAAAGCTCAAGCGAACAGGTATCATTTATATGTATCACTTGCGTGTCCTTGGGCGCATCGAACGCTTATATTTAGAGCGTTAAAAGGGTTGCAAGATTTAATTACGGTGTCGGTTGTTAGCCCTGATATGCTTGATAGTGGTTGGGCTTTTGATAAGCAAAACCACAGTACTGGTGATGCTTTATTTAATAGTAACTACTTACATCAAGTGTATACAAAAAATAATCCTAAGTATTCCGGGCGAGTTACCGTACCCGTATTGTGGGATAAAAAGCTAAATAAAATTGTCAGTAATGAGTCTGCCGATATTATACGTATGTTCAATAGTGCGTTTAATGAATTAACAGGTAATAACGATGATTACTATCCTGAGGCACTGCAACCAAAAATTGACGAATTAAATACACTGATTTATCCAAATATAAATAATGGTGTTTATCGTACGGGATTCGCAACAACTCAAGATGCATACGAAGAGGCGTTTAACGATTTATTCAAAGCACTCGATAAAGTAGAAGGGATACTGAGCAAGCAGCGTTATTTAACAGGTAATAGGCTCACCGAGGCAGATTGGCGATTATTCACTACACTCATTCGGTTTGATAGTGTGTACGTTGGCCATTTTAAATGTAATTTACGCACAATTGAAAGCTATCCTGCATTAAGTGGATACCTTAGGGAGCTATATCAAATTAAAGGAGTGGCTGAGACAGTTGATTTTTATCATATTAAGCGTCATTACTATTTTAGTCACACAATGATCAACCCAACGCAAGTTGTGCCAAGTGGTCCAAGTATTGATTACTTATCTGAACACGGTAGAAACGTTTAGCGCTTAAGCTATCAAGTTCACTAGCCAGCCGTATTTTCTTACCAAACTGGTTTCGCTTTTACCCGCTTGAACTGCTGCACCTGCGATAAAGGCACTTGAAAGCCCAACTTTGGTTACGGCAAAACGCTTTAGCCTATATTGGAACGCTGCATGATGTTGGCGTTTCAATTCACTGCGCGTATCCATTTGCTTACTTAGAGCATCAACGTTTTCATTAGGTGCTTTAATTAAGTAGTTAACTAACATACTAATTTCCTTGTAAGTTAAATAGCTGCTTTAAACTTTTAAGCGTTTTATTAAAGCCAATTTTATTGCTTAAGTAAACTGTATTTTTCCAAAGCCATATTAAACAAGCAACTTGTAGTAAAGTAGCTGTTGCAATACTTAGCCATACCGACCCAAAAACATCGTATACACCGTATCCAACAGCACCTAGAAATCCTGCCCACAACAAAACCAAACCACTGGCAAAGCATCCTAAAAATATAGTGATCAATGCAAGCGATCTAAGCGATAACCGCCATTCAGCTTTAGCAAGCTGGTGGGTGATCTTTCCTTGAGTTTGGTAATCATCCTTGAGCTGCTTAGAATACTCTAAAAGCATTGCAACATGATCTTGCCAATCGTCCTTTTGGCTATGTTGCTCAGTAGTTTGGTCTTGCGCATTACCATCCTTGGTTGCTGTTGTTTGTGGGTTATTCATTACTAATTACTTACGACGAAGTAGTGATGTGATTAGCATACCCGCAGCAAAAGCAATACCCGCAGTTGCTAATGGATTTTCAGAAGCAAAAGCACGAGTTTTTGCAGTACATTCGCTTAGTTTTTCACGTGCGATAAGTTGTTTTTCGCTCAATGCATCTGCTGAGCTAGAAGCTCCTTTACGCACACTGCTTTCAGCTGTTGCAGCTTTGCTAGAAAGTGCATCTACAGCATCGTGCGCCGCTGATGTTGCTTTCTCTGTAAGAGGAGACTCAGTATTTGTTAGTTTAACGTCAGGCTTAACATCTGAAGTTGTATTTGGTTTCGTATTCGTTGCAGTAGCCATAATCAATCCTTAATAAGTTAAAAATTTAAATAGTGATTTAGATGATGCAATGATTAAACCAAACTTGTTATTTATTTTAACTGACTGAATTTGATAGGTTTTGTTTGTGGTTTTTAATTTTTGATAATTAGTATTTTAAAATAAACAGTAACTATTACTACACGGCTAGGTAAATTTTACAAAGAGGATAAAAACGCCTTAAAAATTGTAAATATTCATTGGTTATTCAGTAAGCAAAGCGTGTAAACAGAAAGTTATAAAAAACAGAATAAATATTTTTTTCATCACAATCCCACTTTTTCCCACGTAATTCAAACGCTTCGCTTGAGCCCTTATTTTTTCTAGCTTTGGGACTTACTAAAGCTGGTCAGCTTACTTGACAAAATGGCTTGTCAAGCCCTAAACTGGAGCACTGTGGTAAAAAGTGGTTTTTAGTGGATCACACTGGATAAAAATAAACAAAAGTTGAATAAAACAATTTTAAAGTAGGTTTTTTATGTTTCGTGGCGCGAGTTCACTGAGTTTGGATGATAAGGGGCGTTTTGCGGTACCGACTAAGTACCGAGAATCTCTATTGTCTGAAGATCAGGGAACGGTTATTTGTACCGTCGCATTAAATGAGCCGTGTTTATGGTTGTATCCGCTGGCTGAGTGGCTCGAAATAGAAAGCCGTTTAGCTAAAATCTCCAATATGAACCCACGAGCCCGTCGAATGCAGCGTATGTTGCTCGGGAATGCTACTGAATATCAACTTGATAAAAATGGTCGAATTTTGCTTGCGCCGTCACTGAGGGCTCATGCATCACTTGGCAAAAAAATCATGCTAGTTGGTTTGATGAATAAATTTGAAATTTGGGATGAGGCGCGTTGGCACGAGCAAATGCAGCAAGATACTGAGCTTGAAAGGCTTGGCGATTTTGAACCTAACCAAGATTTAGATAATTTTACACTCTAACAGCACAAAAAAAGGCAAATAATAGCTAATGACAGCGCAATTTGAACACGTATCCGTATTAATGGACGAAACCATCGATGCCCTCGCAATTAAGCCAGACGGTATATACATGGATGGTACGTTTGGACGTGGCGGCCACTCTGGACAAATTTTAGCACGCCTTGGTGATGAAGGTCGCTTGCAAGCAATTGACCAAGATCCACAAGCGATACAATCAGCCGAAAAATTCGCTGATGATCCACGTTTTGCGATTGCACATACTCGTTTTTCAAATCTATACGAAGTAGCAGAGCAGAACGATCTTATTGGTAAAGTAGATGGCATTTTATTAGACATTGGTGTCTCGTCGCCACAACTGGATGACGCTGCGCGTGGTTTTAGTTTTATGAAAGATGGGCCACTTGATATGCGCATGGACCCAACAACAGGTCGCAGTGCTGCACAGTGGTTAGCAGAAGCTGAATTAGATGATATTACCCACGTAATTAAAAAACTGGGCGAAGAAAAGTTTGGTAAACGCATTGCACACAAAGTACTCGAAGTTCGTGAGCACACGCCAATCACAACAACCAAGCAACTTGCTGACCTTGTTGATGAAGCAGTACCTGTAAAAGATAAGTTTAAGCACCCTGCAACACGTACTTTTCAGGCGATTCGTATTTATATCAATAGCGAGCTTGAAGAGATTCAAACAGCGCTACAGTCTGCAGTTAAAGTGCTAAAGCCAGGCGGACGTTTAGTGGTGATTTCGTTTCACTCACTAGAGGATCGTATTGTAAAACAGTTTATTAGAAAACAGAGTAGGGGAGAAGTGTTACCCAGAGGTCTGCCTTTAACTGATGCACAAATAAATAAAAACCTGACGTTAAAAGCAGTGGGTAAGGCTATTAAGCCAAGTACTGTTGAAGTAGAACGTAATCCACGTTCTCGTAGTTCTGTACTTAGGATTGCACAGAGGTTGGGATGAGTAAAAAAGCGAGCTATCGTCAACCCAATTTATTCTTTGAAATATTAAAAGGCCTAGGTGCTAACAAGCTAACCTCGGCCTTGTTGGTTGTGATATTCGCTTCTAGTTTAGCTGTTGTGCAAACAACACATTTAGCTCGTGGGCAACTTATAAAGCAAGATCAATTATTACAAGAACGTGATGAACTCGATTTAGAGTGGCGCTACTTACTTGTTGAAGAAGAATTTTATTCGCAACATGCACGCATTGAAGAAGTTGCTATATCACAATTAAAAATGAAACGACCTACGAGTCAAGATGAGCAGGTAATAATAGTACAATGAGAAATAGAGGCAAAAAACCAGTCACTAATTTAATCACATGGCGCTTTATGCTGGTGTGTACAGTTGTGTTTATGGTGTTTGTAACACTCGTATCTCGCGCTGCTTATTTACAAGTGATAGAACCTGATAAAGCACGTTCAGAAAGTGATAAACGTACGGTACGTGTTGAAAAACTGCATGTGCAACGCGGAATGATTTTTGACCGCAATGGTAAAGAATTAGCGGTAAGTGTGCCTGTGGTAAGTGTATATGCTGATCCTAAAGCATTACATAAATCGCTTGTATCTAAAGTAATCAAACAAGCCCGCAAAAGCGGCGAAGATCACTTATCTTTAACTGAAAACACTGTTGAGCTTGATAAGCGTACTGCACTTTATTATAAAAACGATTTACGCTGGCGCGAGCTTGCAGATGTGCTGCGTATTGATCCTAAAAAGATTAATTCTCGACTTTTAAACGATCCTTCGCGTCGCTTTGTGTATTTAAAGCGCCAAGTTACTCCTGCTGTAGCAAATTATATTGGTGATTTACGCCTCCCTGGTATCCATTTACTAGATGAATCTAAACGCTACTACCCTGCAGGTGAAGTTACCGCGCATGTAATTGGTTTTACCAATATCGATGGCAAAGGCATTGAAGGCATTGAAAAGCTATACGAAAACGCTTTAACGGGCGAGGAAGGCCGCCGTACCATTCGTAAAGACGCACAAGGGCGTGAGGTAGAAGTACTTGACGAACGTGAACGTGTAGAGCCAGAAAGTATAGAACTAAGTATTGATCAACGAATTCAAGCCATTGCGTACAAGGCCGTGAAATCAGCTGTACTGACTTATAAAGCCACATCGGGCTCAGCTATGGTAGTTGATGTTAAAACCGGTGAAGTACTGGCAATGGTAAATAGCCCTTCATTTAATCCAAACAACTTAAGCGATGCTGCACCTCATAAACGTCGTAACCGCGCAATTACAGATTTGTTTGAACCAGGCTCAACTGTTAAGCCTCTAGCCATTTTGGCTGGGCTAGACTACGGCGCCATTCAGGCAGATGACACGATTGATACCTACCCAGGTTGGATGCGTTTAGGTGGTAGTTTAGTTAGAGATACCCGCAATCACGGCGAACTAACACTGCGCGAAATACTAAAGTACTCCTCAAACATGGGAGTTGCGAAGGTTACTCAGTTAGTGCCTAAAGATTACCTTGTTGGTTTATACCAAAAAGTAGGCTTTGGTAGTGATACTGGTACTGGAATGGTAGGTGAAAGCAGCGGTTTGTTTTATCCAAATCGTCGTTGGTCTGACTTTGAAATTGCCACTTTATCATTTGGTTATGCGATTTCGGTAAGTACTGCGCAAATGGCGCGCTTTTATACCATGTTAGGCGCTGGTGGAGTTAATCGACCACTGACTATTTTAAAGCAAGACAATATACCTGAAGGCGAGCGTATTTTTAAACAAAAAGACGTAGAAGCCGTAGTGCACATGATGGAAAGTGTATTTGAAAAAGACGGTACTGCTCGCAACATAAAAGTTGATGGGTATCGTGCAGCTGGTAAAACAGGTACATCTAAAAAAGCCGTAGCAGGTGGTTATGGTGATGAATATGTAGGTTATTTTGCAGGTGTAGCGCCGGCAAGTAATCCTCGTTTAGCCGTGGTAGTTATGATTAATGAACCTGGTGGTGATGTGTACTATGGAGGTGCCACCGCTGGCCCTGCATTTGCAGAAATCATCTCTAACGCATTAAGAATATTAAACGTAGCGCCTGACAAGGAAGAGGTAGCGTACGTACAAGGTAAAGATAACGATGCGTGATTTAAAGGATATTTTAAAATACATCGAAATAGATGCGCCCTCGCAACTGGTAAAACATTTACGCCTTGATAGCCGTGAAGTAACGCCAGGTGATGTATTTGTTGCTATTAAAGGCCATGCACTTGATGGCGGTCAATTTATTAATAAAGCAATTGAAAATGGCGCAACAGCTATTATTGCTGACAGATTATGTGAATTTGAAACAAGTTTTGAGCCACTATACTTAGTTTCGGAGCTTGATAAAAAGCTTCCAGAATTAGCAAGTCGCTTTTATAGCCAGCCAAGTCAGGCTCTTGATTTAATTGGCGTGACAGGTACAAACGGTAAATCGACAACCACAGCAATGATTGCCCACTTAGCGCAATTTTGCAGTACTGATTCGGCTATTATTGGCACTTTAGGTTATGGTCATCCTGATAACTTAATTCCACTGATTAATACCACACCTTCAACGGTTGATTTACAACATATTTTGAGCGATTTAAATTCGCAGCATAAAAAGCTGGTAGCCATGGAAGTGTCATCTCATGGATTAGTGCAGCAGCGTGTTGCTAAATGCGCGTTTAAAGCGGCTGTGTTTACTAATCTTTCGCGCGATCACTTAGATTACCATGGTGATATGGCAAGTTACGGTGATGCGAAACTAATGCTTTTCCGTGATTTTGAGCCGCAAGTTGTAGTGCTTAATCAAGATGATTCTCAAGCTGAGCAATGGCTTGAAAAGTATGATTTTAATAACCTAATCTGTTATGGCCGCAAAAACTTAGCCCCTAAGAATGCTCAGTACGTTTATTTTTCTAATGTTGAATATTCAAGTGAAGGTATTTCGGCGCAGTTATCGACTAGTTGGGGTGATATATCGATTAAATCGCCTCTGTTTGGCGAATTTAATTTATATAACTTAACGGCCGCGATCGCTACATTACTAGGGCTTGGTTATCCGCTTGAGCAATTAGTTTCAGGTTGTGCGCAGTTACAGCCAGTAGCAGGGCGAATGCAAGCATTTAGCCAAGCAGGCATGCCGACGTGTGTTGTTGATTACGCACATACACCCGATGCACTTGCACTTGCATTACAAGCATTGCAGCTGCATGTGCCAGGTGGTGTAAGTTGTGTATTTGGTTGCGGTGGTGACAGAGATAAAGGTAAACGCGCATTAATGGCGCAAGCTGCAGAGCAAAACGCTAATAAAGTTATTATTACCAGTGATAATCCTCGCTCAGAAAATCCTGATGACATTATTGCAGATGTAGCAGGTGGTTTAACCCATCCTCAAAATGCACATTTAGAGGCTGATAGAGCAACTGCAATTAGTTTTGCTATAGAAAATGCTACAGCTGATGACGTTATTTTGATTGCAGGTAAAGGCCACGAAGATTATCAAATTATAGGCGATAAGCGAATCGACTTTTGCGATCGCCGGTATGTACAAGAACAACTAAAAAAAGCAGTAAGAGGGATAACACAATGATCCCAATGGATTTTGATTGGTTAGCTAATGTGCTAACAACCGATTATCAAGGTGATAATCAACACGTGCTTAATATAAATACTGATACTCGCACAGTGTGCGATGGCGAAGTGTTTTTAGCACTGAAAGGGCCAAATTTTGATGGGCATAAATTTATAGCTGAGGCTAAACAAAAAGGCGCTATTGGCGTTATTGTTCAGCACAAAGTTGATGTAGATATTCCACAATTTATAGTAAGCGATACACGTATTGCACTAGGTGCAATTGGCACCGCTGTTATGGCGCAAGTGGCGCCTAAAACAATAGCAATTACAGGGAGTGTAGGCAAAACCACCGTAAAGGAAATGTGTGCGGCAATTTTGTCGGTTCACGGTGATGTATTAGCTACTAAAGGTAATTTTAATAACGATATTGGCGTCCCACTTACGTTATTGCGCTTAGAGCCTCAACATCGTTTTGCGGTTATTGAACTGGGTGCAAATCACTTAGGTGAAATTGCTTACACCACTGCAATGACAAAACCAGATGTAGCCGTTGTATGTAATGTTGCAGCAGCCCACTTAGAAGGTTTTGGTAGTTTAATGGGCGTCGCAAAAGCTAAAGGTGAGATTTTTGATGGCCTTAAAGATGACGGCGTTGCGATTGTTAACTGCGATAGTGAATTTAGCCAATATTGGTTAGATAAGCTTGAAGGGCGTAATGTTAAACGTTTTTCTACAACTGAAAAACTAGATATTTGGGCAGAGAACATCACGCTTGATGCCAACGCTCGCGCAAGCTTTACACTTTGTACTAAAGATAAGCAGGTCCCTGTTACTTTGGCACTTCCGGGTAAGCACAATATTAGTAATGCACTTATCGCTGCTGCACTGACCAGTGAATTTAATGTAACCCTTGAAGAAATAGCCAATGCACTTGCCACAATGGGGGATGTAAAAGGGCGCGTTAATTTAATTGAAGTGTCTGATTTACTCACCGTGGTTGATGATACCTATAATGCCAATGTTAAGTCTGTAAAGGCTGCGATTGACTTGTTAAGTGATATGCAAGGTCACCGCATTTTAGCACTCGGAGATATGGGTGAGCTAGGTGAAGATGCACGTAAGTACCATCAAGAAGTTGGCGAGTATGCACTTGAGCAAGGGATTGATGAGTTATTTACATTAGGTGTATTAAGTAAATACGCAAGTGATGTGTTTGAACTACCTAATCGCCACTTTTCGAGCCGCGAACAGATGCAGCAAAAAATTCAAGAAAGTATTAATAAAGTGAATACTAAAACAACAATAGTAGTGAAAGGATCGCGCAGTTCTCGCATGGAATTATTAGTAACCGATTTAGTTAATGGCCAGCAACAAGCCATCAATGGAGTATCATAATGTTAGTTTGGCTGGCAGAGTATTTAACACAGTATTTTAGTGGTTTTCATGTTTTTTCGTATTTAACGCTACGTGCCATTTTAGGTATTTTAACTGCGCTAATTATGTCTCTTTATTTAGGACCTAAGTTAATTCGTGGTTTGCAACGTATGCAAATAGGCCAAACAGTTCGAGACGACGGTCCGCAATCGCATTTGTCTAAGTCGGGTACACCGACTATGGGTGGCTTACTTATTTTAGCGGCCATTTTTACCAGCACGCTACTTTGGGCCGATTTATCAAATAAATACGTATGGGCAACACTGTTTGTAATTGGCTCTTTAGGTATTGTTGGCTTTGTTGATGATTACCGTAAAGTTATTCGTAAAGATCCAAAAGGCTTAATTGCTAAGTGGAAGTACTTTTGGCAGTCGGTCATTGCATTAGTTGTAGCTACTGCTTTGTATTTTACCAGTGCACAAGCATCTGAAACATCACTTGTTGTTCCATTTTTTAAAGACGTGTTACCGCAATTAGGTTTGTTTTATATCGTGCTTACGTATTTTGCCATAGTAGGTACATCAAACGCGGTAAACCTGACCGATGGTTTAGATGGCTTGGCGATTGTGCCAATTATTTTAGTGGCTTCGGCATTGGCAATTATTGCTTACTTAACAGGTAATATTAACTTTTCGGCTTACTTACATATTCCACATTTACCGCTGGCGAGTGAGCTTGTGGTTGTATGTACTGCCATTGTGGGCGCAGGGCTTGGCTTTTTATGGTTTAACACTTACCCAGCACAAGTATTTATGGGCGATGTTGGCTCATTAGCACTTGGTGGCGCATTAGGTATTATTGCTGTTTTAGTACGCCAAGAGTTACTGCTTATTATTATGGGCGGTGTATTTGTAATGGAAGCACTATCGGTCATATTACAAGTGGGGTCGTATAAATTACGCGGACAACGCATTTTTAGAATGGCGCCAATTCATCATCATTATGAATTAAAAGGTTGGCCAGAGCCTCGCGTTATTGTGCGCTTTTGGATTATTTCTGTTGTGCTAGTGCTTGCTGGCTTAGCTACTTTAAAGATTCGATAAATGCAGTATTTAAACGAGATAAAAAACAAACAAATAACAGTGCTCGGACTCGGTGTAACCGGTCTGGGCATTGTGCGTTTTCTATTATCTCATGGCCTCACACCAAAGGTCGTTGATAGCCGAGTAACCCCGCCGGGGATTGATTGGTTAAAAGAGCACGCGCCAACTCTAGATACCCACTTTGGTAATTTGGATGACGCAGAGCTTTGTTCAAGCGATATGATTATTATAAGCCCTGGGCTTAGCTTAAAAATACCAGCTGTTGCAGATGCAATTAACGCAGGTGTTGAAGTGATTGGCGACGTTGAGTTATTTGCACGCATTAATACAAAACCTGTTGTTGCAGTAACGGGCTCTAACGGTAAATCAACCGTGGTTACGCTCGCTTATGAAGTGTTAAAAGAAGCCGGTTATAAAGTTGCTTTGGGTGGGAATATTGGCACAGCGGTACTTGATTTACTCAATGATGATTTTGATGTGTATGTGCTTGAGTTATCGAGTTTTCAGTTAGATACCACAACGAGTTTAAAACCAGTAAGTGCAACGGTATTAAATGTGTCTGAAGATCACCTTGACCGCTACGACAGTTACCAAGCTTATATAGACTCAAAGCTAAGTATTTATAATTTCGCAGAGCTTATTGTTGTCAACGCAGACGATAGTCAAACACATCCAGTTGAGCGCGGTACGGCTCCTCTAATTAGCTTTGGTGCTCAACAAGGTGATTACCATTTAGCGCAGCACAATGGCGAAACTCACTTTATGGTTAAAGGCGATGCCTTTTTACCTGTTGATACACTTGCGGTAGTGGGTAAGCACAATTATTTAAATACGCTTGCAGTAATGGCGCTCTTAAGTCCGTTTGAAGTAAGCAAAGAGCAATATAAAAATGCATTAGGTCAATTTAATGGGTTAGCTCATCGTTGCCAATTTGTAGCTGAGCTTAACGGTGTAAAGTATTTTAACGATTCAAAGGCAACTAATGTTGGAGCGACCATTGCTGCAATAGATAGTTTAGCTAGTGACGGTGAAAATTTGATTGTTATTGCTGGTGGCGATGCCAAAGGCGCTGATTTAAATGCGCTTAAACCCTACATAGAACAGCATGTAAAAGCATTAATTTGTTTTGGTAAAGATGCAAGTGACTTAGCTGCGATTACCAATAAGAGTTATTTAACTAACAATATGGAAGAAGCCGTTACTTTGGCCAAAGTACTTAGTAGTACAGGCAATATTGTTTTATTAGCACCCGCATGTGCCAGCATTGATATGTATAACAATTATATGCAACGCGGTGATGACTTTGTTCAGTGTGTAATGGCAGAGGCGTTATGATTGCTTTTGCCGATATAAGAGACGCATTAACACCTAAGCCTTCGGCGCAGTTATACGATGTACCGCTATTGTACTGCGTAATAATGCTCATTGGTGTTGGTTTTATCATGGTGACCAGCGCATCAATGCCTACCGCAGAGCGGTTATTTGATGACCCGTACCATATTACCATTCGCCACAGCATGTTTTTGGCAATGGCTTTTGTGCTTTTTTGGATAAGCGTTTGTGTGCCAATGGAGTGGTGGAAACGATCAAACCCTTATCTATTAATACTAGGCATGGTGCTATTAATAGCGGTGTTGATTATTGGGCGTGAAGTAAACGGCGCTAAACGATGGATACCTATTGGACCTGTTGGTTTTCAGGTGGCAGAGGCCGCTAAGTTGTACTTTTTTAGTTATATTGCGGGTTATTTGGTAAGAAAACGCGAAGAAGTACAAGAAAATATTAAAGGCTTTGCAAAGCCAATTGCTGTATTTGCAGTGTATGCACTGCTTATTCTGCTGCAGCCAGATTTAGGCACAGTGGTTGTTATGTTTGTAACAACGGTTGGTTTATTGTTTTTAGCTGGTGCTAAGTTATGGCAGTTTTTTGTACTTATTTTAACGGGCGTTGGTCTGGTTGTATTACTTATTATTGTTGAACCATATCGTATGGCACGTGTTGTTGGCTTTTTAGACCCTTGGGATGATCCTTTTGGCAAGGGTTATCAGTTGGTGCAATCGCTAATGGCATATAGCCAGGGTGGTTGGTTTGGCCAAGGCTTAGGTAACAGTGTACAAAAACTACAATATTTACCTGAAGCACATAACGATTTTATTTTTGCCGTTATAGGTGAAGAACTTGGCTTAATAGGCGTTGTAAGTATTTTAACGGTATTAGCTACTTTAGTATTTAGAGCCTTATTAATAGGCCAACAAGCCCTTAAGTGCGGCAAGGAATACGAAGGCTACTTTTCATTTGCCATTGGTATTTGGTTTGCATTTCAAACCATGGTGAATGTAGGTGCGAGCGCGGGTATTTTACCGACGAAGGGTTTAACCCTGCCGTTTATTTCTTATGGCGGCTCAAGCTTATTAATTATGACGATTGCCACGGGTATTTTATTACGCGTAGATTTTGAAACCAAAATGGCAACCAAACAAGCCACCTCACGCGGAGGTAAGCGATGAGTAAAAAATTAGTAGTAGTGGCTGGTGGAACTGGCGGACACATTTTTCCCGGTATTGCAGTGGCCGATTATTTAAAACAGCAGGGCTGGCAAGTTAGCTGGATCGGCACACCAGATCGAATGGAAGCGAGCGTTGTACCTAAGCACAATATAGATATTGATTTTATTAACGTTAAAGGTGTCCGTGGTAACGGATTAAAGCGTCTTATTAAAGCCCCATTCATGGTAATTAATGCAGTATTGCAGGCGCGTAAGGTATTGAAAGAACAGCGTCCTGATGTAGTACTTGCAATGGGCGGTTATGTTACGGGTCCAACGGGAATTGCCGCAAAAAGTTTAGGTATCCCGCTGGTTATTCACGAGCAAAACGCTGTAGCGGGTATGAGCAATAAACTGCTAGCTAAGGTGGCTACACGAGTATTAGCTGCATTTCCAAGTGCTTTTGCACAGGGTCAAGCCGAGCTAGTAGGTAACCCAGTTCGCCAAAGCGTTATGAATATAGCCAAACGCGACGTATCAAGCCCTATTAATATTTTAGTAGTGGGCGGCTCGCTTGGTGCGCAAGTGCTTAATCAAACATTACCAGAAGCATTTAAAGTACTAAATAATACAGCTCCAATAAGTGTATGGCATCAAACAGGTAAGGGTCATTTAACTACCGTAGAAGCCGCTTATAAAATGCATGCTTTTACAGGCAGTAATACAAAAATAGCTGAATTTATTGATGATATGGACGCAGCGTATAGCTGGGCCGACATTGTTGTTTGCCGTGCTGGTGCGTTAACTGTAAGCGAAATTGCAGCGGCAGGTAAAATGGCCGTTTTTGTTCCGTTTCCACATGCCGTGGACGACCATCAAACAGCTAACGCACAATATTTAGTGATGGCTAATGGCGCATTATTAATGCCACAAGGGCAGTTTAATAAACAATCAATTGTTGAACTACTAAGCCCGTATTTAGCCCAACCTTCATTAATAACTGAAATGGCTACAAATGCAAAAAAACAAGCCATTTTAGATGCCACAGCAAGCGTAGCAACGCACTGTGAGCAAGTAACAAATAAGAGAAAATAAGTGAAAGAAACGTCAGTACAAGAAAAACACACACGCCCTGCAATGCGCCGAATAGAAACCATCCACTTTATTGGTATTGGTGGAGCAGGTATGGGCGGTATTGCTGAAGTACTCGCTTTTGAAGGCTACCGTATTACAGGTTCTGACATTGCCCACAGCGCTATGACAGATCGTTTAATTAAAGCCGGTGCAGAAGTATTTATAGGCCATCATGAAAATAACGTGAAAGATGCCAATGTAGTCGTTGTTTCAAGTGCGATTGATGAAACAAACCCTGAAATTATTGCAGCTAAAGCCGCAAGAGTTCCTGTTGTTCGCCGCGCAGAAATGTTGGCTGAATTAATGCGTTTTCGCCACGGTATAGCAATTGCGGGTACGCATGGTAAAACAACGACAACAAGCTTAATTGCGAGTATTTATGGACAAGCAGGGCTTGATCCAACCTTTATTATTGGTGGCTTGTTAAATAGCGCAGGTAGTAACGCAAAAGTAGGCAAAAGTGATTTCTTAATTGCAGAAGCTGATGAAAGCGACGCGTCGTTTTTACACTTACAGCCAATGGTCTCGGTGATCACAAATATCGAAGAAGATCACATGGATACTTACGGTGGCAGTCTTGAAAAGATGAAAGACACATATGTGGATTTTATTCATAACTTGCCGTTTTATGGTTTAGCCGTTGTATGTATTGACTCTGAAGTTGCTGCTGAGCTTATTCCGCGTTTTGGTCGCCCAGTTATCACGTATGGTGAATCGAAGGATGCTGATTACCGCATGAGCGATTTTAGCCAATCAGCTAATACATGCACATTTACAGTAACTAACAAGCAAGGTGAGTGTTTAACTGCCACGTTGAATATGCCAGGTAGACATAACGCACTTAATGCAACCGCTGCAATTGCTGTGGCAAAAGATCAAAACATTGCGAATCATGCAATTTTAGAAGCGCTGCAGAAGTTTGAAGGTATTGGTCGTCGTTTTCAACACTATGGTGAATTTGAAAACGAGCGTGGCAATGTGATGTTAGTTGATGATTACGGGCATCATCCTTCAGAAGTTGCAGCAACAATTGCAGCAGTACGTGAAGGTTGGCCTGATAAGCGTTTAGTAATGGTATATCAACCTCATAGATTTTCTCGTACACGCGACTTATACGAAGATTTTGTAAAAGTACTTGCTGATGTAGATCAGTTGCTACTGCTTGATGTGTATAGCGCTGGTGAAGATCCTATTGTTGGCGCAGACAGCAAAAGCTTATGCCGTAGCCTTCGTCAACGTGGCAAAGAGCCGCTGCATGTAGCAACAAATGCAGAGCTTGCAGGCGTTTTGGCCGCAAATTTACAAAATAATGATTTAGTATTAACCCAAGGCGCTGGTAATATAGGTCAGTTAGTTAAAACATTAGCTGCGACGGGTATGTCGATAGAAAAACTTAAGCAAGGTGAAGTATGACTCAGGTAAACACACAATTTGGTAAAGTAGCGGTACTGCTAGGTGGTAACTCAGCAGAACGTGAAGTGTCTTTACGATCGGGTCAGGCTGTTTTAAATGCGCTGCAAAATAGTGGCATTGATGCAATTGCATTTGACCCGCAAAGTCGTTCTTTGTGGGAGTTAAAAGAATTAAATGTAGAGCGCGTTTTTATTGCTTTGCATGGTCGTGGTGGCGAAGACGGAACTGTACAAGGTGCGCTTGAATTTATGAACCTGCCTTACACGGGCAGTAATGTACTGGGTTCAGCACTTGCTATGGATAAAGTACGTTGTAAGCACTTATTTAAATCAGCGGGTTTAAGCACTGCACCTTATACCGTAGTTGACGCTAAAAAAGGCTTTGATGCTGCAGCTATTATGGGTGAGTTTAAAAAGGTAATGGTTAAGCCATCGCACGAAGGCTCAAGCATAGGTATGGCGCAAGCAAGTACAGCACAAGAACTTGAAGACGCACTAGCTAATGCATTTAAGTTTGATAATCAAGTGCTTGTAGAGCAGTGGATCACGGGACGTGAATTCACAGTTACAGTGCTTGGCGATGAAGTACAACCAGTCATTGAGATGACGACACCTAATGGTTTTTACGATTACCAAGCTAAGTATCAATCAAATACAACGCAGTATCATTGCCCTGCAGATTTATCAGAGCAAGATACTAAGTACTTACAAGCTATATCGCTAGATGCATTTGATTTAGTGGGCGCAAGTGGTTGGGGCCGTGTTGATGCGATGCAAGACGAGCAAGGTAACTTTTATCTCCTTGAAGTAAATACAGTACCAGGCATGACTGAAAAGTCGTTAGTGCCAATGGCGGCAAAAGCGAATGGGGCAACTTTTGAACAATTAGTTGTTCGCATTTTAGAGCAAACGCTTTAATATGCATCCCCTTTTAGAAAAAGCTCAAGAAATCAAACTGAAACTTAATTGGTCTCTGATTTTTGGTGTGAGCTTTTTTCTGATAGTTGTAATTGGCTTAGTGCAAATTACAACAGGTGTATCGGATTGGTTAGTTGAAAACAAAGATGCTCAAATTAAGCACCTTACAGTGCAAGGGCAGCCTAAATACACAGATGAAACGGCAATTATAAAAGCGATTAAAAAAGCCGATTTAAGTAGTTTTTTTGAACTCGATGTTAAGCATGTGCAGCAGCTAGTTCAAGACTTACCCTGGGTTGCTACCGCTTCGGTACGTAAACAATGGCCTGATACTATACAAGTATATGTTGTTGAACATGAAGTAGTAGCACATTGGAATAGCGACTTATTGCTCAACCAAAGTGGTCAAGCATTTCAAGCCAGCAGCGATAAGTTAGATGATGACTTACCGCAGTTATACGGCCCAGAAGGCAGCGAAGAAGAAGCGTGGATTGCTTTTAAGCAATTTGATGAAATGCTAAAAGTTAACGGCTTAACGTTAACAAGTTTGGCATTGTCGGAGCGTTTTTCGTGGCAATTATGGCTAGATAACGGAATACGCTTAAATTTAGGGCGTAAAGATAAAGCCAAGCGTGTACAACGTTTTATAGACGTTTATCCACGAATGGAACAACGTGCAGATGCACAAGTAGATACAATAGATTTACGGTATGATACCGGCCTTGCAGTCAGCTTTAAGCCAGTGCAAGAAGAACAATTACAAAATAAGAGTAAGGCATGACTAAGTCAGCAGAAAGAAACCTAGTAATAGGGTTAGACGTTGGCACCTCGAAAGTGGTTGCCACGGTAGGTGAAATCACCGCAGATAACAAGCTCAGCATTGTTGGTGTGGGCAGCCAAGTATCTCATGGTATGGATAAAGGCGGCGTTAACGATTTAAACTTAGTGTCTGAGTCTATTCGCCGAGCAATAGACGAAGCCGAGTTAATGGCTGATTGTCGTATTAGCTCTGTGTATTTGGGTATTTCTGGCAAACATATACAGTGTCAAAATGAAAGTGGCGTGGTGGCAATTAATAACACTGAAGTCACTGACGAAGACATTGAAAATGTAATTCATATTGCGCGTTCTGTGCCTATTTCGGCAGAGCGTAAAATGCTGCATGCATTGCCGCAAGAATACAGTATCGACATGCAAGAGGGCATTAAAAACCCACTTGGTATGAGTGGTGTTCGTATGGAAGCGCGTGCACACATTATTACGTGCTCAAACGATATGGCAAAAAATATCGAGAAATGCGTAGAGCGCTGTGGTCTTGAAGTCGATCAACTTATCTTTACTGCATTAGCGTCATGTTATTCTGTACTAACAGATGACGAAAAAGAGCTAGGTGTTGCAGTACTTGATATTGGTGGCGGCACTATGGATATCACCATTTATATTAATGGCGCACTTCGTCACTCTGCGGTTATTCCAGTGGCGGGTAACCAAGTTACTGGTGATATTGCAAAAATATTTCGCACACCTATATCACATGCCGAGTCACTCAAAGTACAATACGCATGTGCTAGTAGCCAAATGGCAAGTAGCGAAGACACAATTGAAGTACCAAGTGTAGGCGGACGACCAGCAAGGTTAATGTCGCGCCATACATTATCTGAGGTGGTAGAGCCTCGTTTTAGAGAATTATTTGAGCTTGCGATGGAAGAAATTCGTCGTTCAGGCTTAGAAGACCAAATTGCGGCAGGTCTCGTTATTACAGGCGGAACTGCTAAAATGACTGGCGCGATGGAGGTGGCAGAAGACATCTTCCAAATGCCAGTAAGAATAGGCAAGCCAATCGGGATGGTTGGTTTGACAGACTATGTAGATGATCCTTCGTACGCAACCGCTGTTGGTTTGTTACAATACGGGCGTACCATGCAATCGATGAATGCACAAAAGTCGAAAGCAGAGGATAACAATAATTGGTGGAACCGCATTACTAAATGGTTCCAAGGCGAGTTTTAAGACTCAAGTCGGAGAGTAAACATGTTTGATATAATGGAACAACACAGCGAAGAAGCTGTAATAAAAGTAATCGGCGTGGGCGGTGGTGGCGGTAACGCTGTTGAGCACATGGTTAAACAACAAATAGAAGGCGTGCGTTTTATAGCCGCTAATACGGATGCGCAAGCATTACGTAACTCTGCTGCCGATATTACAGTTCAGCTAGGCACGCAAATAACCTCTGGGTTGGGTGCGGGCGCAAACCCTGAAGTAGGCCGTAAGTCGGCTGAAGAAGATGCAGATACAATTCGTGCCAGCCTTGAAGGCGCCGATATGGTATTTATTGCAGCCGGTATGGGCGGCGGTACAGGTACTGGTGCAGCACCGGTAGTTGCTAAAATTGCTAAAGAACTCGGTATTTTAACCGTTGCAGTTGTAACACGTCCTTTTGATTTTGAAGGTAAAAAACGTGCAGCAGCCGCTGAACAAGGTATTAACGAATTGTCAGAAATTGTAGATTCACTTATTACAATTCCGAACAATAAATTGCTTAAAGTTTTAGGAAAAGGGACTACACTTCTAGATGCCTTCGCTAAAGCTAATGACGTATTATTTGGTGCGGTACAAGGTATAGCAGAGCTAATTACACGTTCTGGTTTAATTAACGTGGATTTCGCCGATGTTAGAACTGTAATGTCTGCAATGGGTACTGCAATGATGGGAACGGCGTCCGCGTCAGGTCCTGATCGTGCACAAGAAGCAGCAGAAGCGGCTATCTCAAGCCCACTACTAGAAGACGTTGATTTAACAGGTGCTAAAGGTATCTTAGTTAATATCACCGCAGGTATGGACATTGCGATTGAAGAATTTGAAATTGTTGGTAATCACGTTAAAGCACTTGCGTCAGAAAACGCAACGGTTGTTGTTGGTGCGGTAATCGACCCAGAAATGACTGATGAGCTACGTGTAACGGTTGTTGCAACTGGCTTAGGCGGCGATCGTCGTCCACAGTTTGGTATTGTTGATAACGGCTTTAAAAAAGCATCAGGTTCTGATGTTGCAAGCACATCAAACCAAATGAGCAGTATGTACGTACCAAGCTTTGCAAGCCAAGATACAAACACTGAAGAAAACACTGCTAAAGCGCAAACGCAAAGCAAAGAAAAAGCGCCTACAACTAGTTCAAGCAGTGCATCAAGCTCTTCAGCACAAAATAGTAAAAAAGCGGATAAATCAGAAGGTGGTGATTATTTTGATATCCCCGCTTTTTTACGTAAGCAGGCTGATTAACATTTAATAATACTTTTGTTTGAAATATGTACAAATATTGAAAGACAAAAGGATTTATGTTAAAATCCGCCATATAACTGTAACTGATTTAAAAGTGAGCATACCTATGATTAAACAGCGTACGATTGCAGAAGTAGTCAAAGCCATAGGAATTGGACTTCATAAAGGTGAGAAGGTCACAATAACTCTCCGACCTGCGAGCGCAAATACTGGGATTGTATTTCGTCGTGTCGACCTTGATCCGGTTGTTGATTTTGAAACAACACCTGAAGCCGTTGGTGATACGCAGTTGTGTACCTGTTTAATTAACAAAGATGGTGTTCGCTTATCGACTACTGAGCATCTTATTGCAGCCGTTGCTGCAATGGGAATTGATAATCTAATTGTAGAATTAGATAGCTCAGAAGTACCGATTATGGATGGTAGTGCATTACCATTCATATATCTGTTACAAAAAGGCGGAATTGAAGAGCAAAACGTTGCTAAACGCTTTATCCGTATTAAAGAAAAAGTACGCATTGAAGAAGGTGATAAGTGGGCTGAAGTTGAACCATATGATGGTTTTCATATCGACTTTGAGATTGCATTTAACCACCCAGCTATCAATGAAAGTCGCCAACGTATTGGGTTGGATATAACAACGCAAAGCTTTATTGAAGAAATTAGCCGTGCGCGTACTTTTGGATTTATGAAAGATATTGAATACATGCATGCAAACAACCTAGCGCTAGGTGGTAGCATGGATAGTGCTGTGGTACTTGATGAGTTCAAAGTTTTAAATCCTAACGGTTTACGTTATAGCGACGAGTTTGTTAAGCACAAGATATTAGACTGTGTTGGTGACATGTTTATGACAGGCCATAATCTTTTAGGTAAAGTAACTGCATTTAAATCGGGTCATGATTTAAATAATAAATTACTTCGTAAAATTATGGCTACAGAGTCAGCATGGGAGTGGGCAACATTTGAAACGCCTGTGACGATGCCTGCACCCGGTCTTGAGTTAGCTCCAGCCTAAAAGCAGTAAAAGAGCAGCTCGAAAAACAGTTATAAAAAATGACGCTAATTAGCGTCATTTTTTTTGTGTGAAATTTAATAGCTCTATACTTTATTATAGCTCCAAAAGAGCTTGTAACTGATTTAAACTAGCTACGGTATAGGTTGGCTTTATTCCGTCGGCTAATTGCTCACCAGGGTGCTGTAACCAGCAAGTATCAATACCAACATTGTTGCCGCCAAGTATGTCACTTGCAGCAGTATCACCCACCATAAGTATCTCGCTTTTATCTGGGTTACCCATTAGCTCAAATGTGTGCTCGAAAATCGCTTTATTCGGTTTTGCTATACCTACAAGTTCAGATATAACTAACCATTCAAACATATCTTTTAAGCCAGTATGCTCAAGGCGTACGATTTGTAAGCGGGCAAATCCGTTAGTAATAATACCTAATCTAGCATTTGGCTTAAGTTTATTTAAAAGCTCAATAGCACCAGGTAATGGCTCGCAAATTTGCGCCATAGAATCTAAAAAAGCATCGTTTAGCTCTTTTGCTGGCACATTAAGTTTTGAAGCCCACTCATTAAAGCGTGTTACTTGTAAGTAATCTGCGCTAATAGTGCCATTTTGATAATCAACCCACAGCTGCTTATTGGTTTTTTGATAATGAATATAATCGTCTTGGCTAAAATCTACGTTGTAAGCTTTAAACATGCGAGTCATGCCCGCTAAAATATCAAACCTAAATAAGGTTTCGTCTGCATCAAACAATACATAGTTGTACTTCATTAAACTTCCTAAATTAATTTGTTTGGCTGTATAGCTCAGGGTGTAAAAAAGGCGCCATAGCTAAAGTGAGTGCTTGTGTATAGGTACTTTCGCGCGTGGCATGATTGTTGGTAAGTAGACCAATAGCGCCACCTTTTTGTTTAACGTTGGTGGTATTAAATGCTTTGTCCATTACATCGCCAAGTTCTTCACCTTTAAGTAATGCATTATAAAGTTCTTGGGGTAGAGGAAGGTTGCTGCTACGCCCTACAACTTGATTTAAGGCATTATCAATAACAACGTAAGCAAAGGTTGCTGCACCATAGCTAAATTGCTCTGCACCGCCTTCCATTGCAACGTAATAGTGAGCTTGGTGGTGCTTTTTGCAATAATTAACACGGTTTTGCGCGCCAATACGTGTTTCGTCTTCGCCAATAGGCTGATCGGGCACGCCTGAGGGAGCATTCACACCTTCACAGTCAATGATACATTCTGGAAAATACATAGTAAAAATATGTTTAGCGGCATTTATTTTTACAGGATTTTTAGAACCGACAATAATTTTTAATTGTTGTGACATGCTGATCTCACCTTGAGCAAAATCAGCAGTGTACGTGAGTTAGCTTTAACAAAAAAGAGTCGGTAATCAAATAGGTAAATCGAGTGGTGCTAGGTTTTCCAGTGCACGCTTTTTCAAAATAATATCTTTAATTAATGGGGTAAGTACAAGCTCCATAGCCAAGCCCATTTTACCGCCTGGTACTACAAGTGTATTTATACGAGACATAAAACTGCCTTCGATCATCCGTAAATAATAAGGAAAATCAACATCATCAATACCCCTAAAGCGAATAACTACAAAGCTTTCATCGAGTGATGGAATATCTTTGGCGCTAAATGGATTTGAGGTATCAACAGTAGGCACTCGTTGAAAATTAATATGGGTACGAGAAAACTGCGGGGTAATATGATTTATATAGTCATCCATACTGCGCACAATAGAGCCCATAACCGCTTCGCGAGAATGGCCTCGTTCGGATGTGTCGCGTATTAATTTTTGAATCCACTCAAGGTTAATAATTGGAACCATGCCTATTAATAAATCGACATGCTTTGCAACGTCTACATCTTGATCAACTACGCCGCCGTGTAACCCTTCATAAAACAATATATCAGTATTACTATCAAGGTCTTGCCAAGGAGTAAATGTACCCGGTAATTGATTGTATGGGACGGCTTCATCAAAGGTGTGTAAGTATCGGCGTAACTTACCTTGGCCTGTTTCACTATAGTTTTCAAACAACGCTTCTAAAGCACCAAAGTCATTTGCTTCTCGGCCAAAGTAACTAATGTGTTTATTTTCTTGTTGTGCTTCACGTACTTTTTTATCCATTTCAGGGCGAGTGTAACGATGAAAGCTATCTCCTTCGATAAAAGCCGCTTCAATATTAAGGCTACGGAAAATATGTTTAATTGCATTGGTTGTGGTGGTTGTACCCGCACCAGACGAACCCGTAATCGCAATAATAGGATTTTTAGCTGACATGTTAATTCTCTTTTTTAGGACCAGGTTTTATAACCAGACTAAACTTAACATTATTTTAAGCCGTTTGGGTATCTTAAGAGTTGACTGACTTAGCTCAAGTGACGTCATCAGCAAATAACGTTATCATGAGGTGCTTAAAATTAAAACGAGAGAAAGCATGAAACTTATTAAACCATTACTTGGGATATTTTCTATAGCAGCGATTAGCCCAATTATGGCGCAGGCTAGCATGCCAAAAAGCCAAGTATTACTTGCTGATTTAAATACGCCTTATGGGGTGCAAGTTAGTATAGTGAGTGATAAAAACAGTTATAACAACCAACCGCACTTAACAAGTACAGGTTTATACTTTACTCATGAGGTGATTGCAGGTGAGCAAAGCCAAACCGATATTGCTTATTACGATTTAACATCAAAAAAAGTTATTAATATCAGTAACTCTCCCGTAAGCGAATATTCACCAACGGTTATGCCAAGTGGTGATGCAGTATCAGCGATTGTTGTAGAGGCAGATGGTAAGCAAAAACTGTGGCAATACCCACTCAAAAGCGAAGATGCGCCAAGTCGTATTTTTGATTGGATTGAACCTGTTGGGTACCATGCATGGGGTGTTCAAAATGATTTAGTGATGTTTATTTTAGGAAAGCCTCATACTCTTCAATATACTTCTGTTGCACAAGCTAAGGGGAAAATAGCTGCCAGTAATATTGGCCGAACGCTTATTTATAACAACTCTACGGCTGCATTTTTATTTAGTTACACTAAAAACGAGCAACATATTTTAGCGAGTTTTAATCCACAAGATAAACAAGTTGAAGACCTACTAAGGTTACCTGCTCAAGTTCAAGATTTTATTTTGAAAGATGATGCAACTATCGCTTATGCTATTAAAAACCGCGTTTATCAGCGTAAACTTGATGGAAGTAATGAAGTATCGCAATGGCTTAATTTAAGCACCTACTGCGAAATAAATATAACAAGAATGAGTTACAACAATGAAAAACTCGCTTTTGTATGTGATATAACGCAGTAAAGCAGACAAATAAATTCAGATTTTATTGTGTGTATGCGTTAATCTAATACGCAAATTAACTAATAGGGATTACACGTGGCTTATAGTGCAGACGAGCTGACAGAACAGCTCATTAAATTACAGTGCAGAAGTAATTTTAAGATTAAAAATATTGCAGAGTACATGTTAGTAAACTCTAAAGAAGCATTTTATACCCACAGCGAAAGCGGCAAGGGTAAAATAGTAATTCGGCCCGCATTTGAAGTATTTAGCGATGATTTTAGTGATATTGATGGCGTAACGCGTGCGCAAGGCTACTTTCATAGCAGCGAGATGACACGCTTTCCTACGCGTATTTTTAAAAGTGCTCAGCCTATTCACTACGGTGTTGCGTTTAAAATAAATTCTGAGCAAGCAGCCAAAGATTTTATAGCTAAACTTACGATGATTATTGGTAATTAAATAAAGCAAAAATATAAACGTAAATATAAACGTAAAAAGCCGCTGAATTTATATTCAGCGGCTTTTGTGTTTTTATAGCTTAATAAACCTAAGGGTTACTTACTTTTTAAGAAGCTATTAACCGATTCTAGTTCACGTGTTTTAAGCGCGATACAATCGTTTGTGCTTTCTTCAAGCTTACTTAATGTACGCGCGTAGCCTGCTACATCAGCTACTTTTTCGTTAAAAAAGGTCTTTGTTTTAGCTAAGCTTTCTGCATTACAACTCGCCGTTGTAAAGTACGGTAAGTTAGGAATAAAGAAAGGCGGTAAGCTTGCTGTTACTTTATCGTAGTTACTGTAAACCCAGTCAATAAATAACGCTTGGCGCTCATCTGTATAACTTTGACCTGACAAAATAGTACGCATGTCAGATGCAGTTACTTCATCCGTTAAGCTATAAGCTAATACCGCTTTTTGTAATTCAGGTTTGCCAAAAAAGCCCATTGCAGCAAGCATGTTAGTGCGTACTTGTGGATCTTTCGTTGTTTTAAACGTTGTCATGAATTGATCAAGCAGCGCTTTGTCACCATGAAAAGCAGCAAGAGTTAAGTACGTACCGGCTAAGTAAGGGTCTACTTTTTGTGGATCATTTAAATAAACTTGTGTTTGTTCTTTCGCTTTACTGATTACGTTTTGATCTTCACCATCAAAACCTAAGCGTGATACAACGGCCGCACGAAGTTGTGCAATAGCTCCGTCTTCTCCCGCTTTAGCTTCTAAACCATATTTTTTAGCTGCAGGCGTTACTGCACCGCGAATAAATTCAGGCCATAGGTCTTTATTGCTATCGTCTTTAAAAGTACGTTGTTGCGATACTAAGTAACCTAGTGCGGTATTTGCTACGCGAGGATGGCTATCGCTTACGAACACTTCAAGTGTTTGCATTAACTTAGCAGCAGATATAACACCAGCGTCAAGTAGTGCATCAGTAGCCGATAACAACGCTAGGCGTTCACGGTCACTCAGTACGCTTGGCGCCTTTTTAACAAGTGCGCTAAATTGTGCGTCATCCATTACCCAGCGGTAGTAGCCTAGTGCACCTTGGTCAGGATAAATCCATTCTGGCTCAAAGTCTAAGTCTAGCGTTTGGCTTTGTTTATTAAGTAATACATTTGCTGTTTTTACTTTATCGCCAGCACCATATTTAATTGCAACCGGTACATTCCATAACTGCTCTGGCGCATCAACGCCTGCATTTACAAAGCGGCTTTGTGAAATAGTTACTTTGCTACCTTGTTGAGTTACTTTAACTAGTGGGAAAGAAGACTGTTCAATAAACGATTTTAAAACACTCGCTACGTCTTTATTTGATGCTTTACCAAGTGCTTCCCATAGGTCGGCCGCTTCTGCGTTTTTATATGAAAACTCTTTTAAGTAGCTTTGAATACCTTTTTGGAATGCATCTTCGCCAATCCAGTTTTCAACCATAGCAAGTACTGAGCTGCCTTTACTGTAAGCAAGACCTAAACCGTCCATAATGTCGGCTTCGGTTTTAATTGGCTTACGAATAGGCTTGGTGCTTAGGCGTGCATCAAGTGCCATTACGTTGTTTTGTGGCAGGTCTAAGTGCGATTCAAACTCAGGGTTAAGCTGCTTAGTAATTTTTGCAGCCATCCAGCTAGCAAACGCTTCGTTTAACCATAAGTCGTTCCACCATTTCATGGTTACTAAGTTACCGTACCATTGGTGAGCAAGTTCGTGAGCAATAATTGATACATTACGTTGTTTTTTACTGCGTGTTGCGGCAGCTAAATCAACCAATAAAATATCTTCTCTGTAGGTCACTAAGCCTGAGTTTTCCATTGCGCCAAATGGAAACTCTGGTACCGCTACTGAGTCTAATTTTTTGTAAACGTAAGGGATACCAAAATATGCTTCAAGTGCGCCCAGTACTTTTGGCATATTTTCTTTTGCGTATTGGGCTAAGTGAATTTTACCTTGAGGGGTAATTACACGACCAGGAATTGGCATGCCTTTAATTTCTAATTCTTCAAACGGGCCAACAGCCATCGCTACTAGGTATGAAGGGATTGGCGGTGTTTTATCAAAAAAGTGTGTGGTCATATCGCCATTAACTGTTGTTTTTAACTCTGGCGTATTTGAATATACTTTTTGTGATGTAGGCGCAGTAATCGTTAACTGAAATGGAATTTTGTAACTTGGCTCATCAAAAACAGGAAATGCACGGCGTGCATCACTCATTTCAAATTGAGTAAATAAGTAAGGAGTGCCTTGGTCTAATGTTTTGTATAAACCAACACTTTGACGGTTATATGGCGCTGAAAAATCAACTTTAAGTGTGTATTTACCTGGTTGAATTTGCTCATCACAGCTAAATTTTACTTTACCTGTTTTAAGCATTTCATTGTTTAAATCACAGTTTTCATCACCAAGCAGTTGCGCCATTTTAACAGCGTAAGCTACGCCATTTAACTCAATGTATTTTGTTGGTTTTAGTACTTCTAGGGAAATCTCAGTCATCCCTGTGAATGTATCTTGGCTAGGGTCGAGTGTTAACGACACCTGTTGTGAACTTGGTTTTGCGAGTTTTTCAATAACGAATTCGTTAGCGTTTGCAGCACCCATTGCTAAAGCAACGCTCACTGTTAAGAGGCTTTTAAGAAACATAGTGATCCCTAGATTGTTGTTGTTAGAAACTACCCTAAATAGGCTTTTTTATGCTCATATAATTAGGGGGTTAGATATCCTAACAGTTTTTTTAAATAGAGTAATTGATTATAACGGTGACTTTAAGGGGAAATAGTAACAAAGTTTGTCAGTGGCTTTCGCGTGTTATAAAACGCTGCCAATGCAGGTGTGAGTTAATAATACGTATTTGTTGGACAACGGTATTTAATAAGTGGGTATCGCTAAACACATCCTGTGGATACTCGTTAAAGCCCATTAAATAATTAAATGTGTCTTTAGAGTTAGCTTGCAGGGCGTATATACGCATTTGTTGCTCAAAGTTAAGACGAAGACTGCTTATTGCTGTTTTCATGCCGAGTTGATCTACGTTTGGTATATCACATTTTTGCAGGTAACCGGCTCGCTCACCTTCCCCTGAAAACCAAATGCGGACTTTTTCACTGTACCTGCCAGTTTTAGCCGGTAAGTCGAACATTAATCGGTGTTGGTTTTGCGATTTGATGAACGTTATATATTCATTAAATCCAGCATTTATAAGTGCTTGATGTACAGGAACTAGACGAGGTTTTATTTTACCGTGGGTATGAAAATTAAAACATAAGACGTTTTTTTCAAGGGACAGATCATCAAGCGTTAAGTAACCAATCTCATCGCTATAAGCACCGCTATAATATGCAATTAAAGGGAGCCAAAAATGCCAGTGTTTTGGTTGCTCTCGTGCAACTTTAAAATCACCGTATATATATCCATTATAAAGAGTGTGCAGTTCCATGGCTGAAAAGGGTCGGCGACCAAGATGGGTTTTCAACGTAATACCTTGAAAATAATGATGTGTTTTATTTTATACCCAACTAGCAGTAGATGCTAGTCGGGTTTTATTCGCTTTTAACGTAAAGCGTATAAAGTATTATTCACTCAATGCACGAGCTAAACCTGTAGGCTCAATTTCTGTGCATACTTGGTCATCATTCCAGTTAATGCCAACAAGTGCGTTGTCTTCGTTTAAGTCTTCAACCCATGCATCTAAAAACTCATCAAGATTGATTTCTACTGGGCTGTAATCTTTCCACTCTTCTTTACACTGTGCTTTAGCTGCTGCTTCACTTTCCCAAAGCAGTAGTACGTCAGTTTCGTCAAATTGGTTAGAATCGCACACTACAAAGCCATTATCTTCTGCACCAAGTGCCCAAATTACTTCGCTAACACGTACTTTTTCTACGAAGTTAACTAGTTGTGATTCAATTTCGATATCGCTCATGTGTTTACCCTTTTAAATTAGTGACGAGGATTGGTGTCTATTGCTGCTTGGCGCTCGTCATATTGCTTATGAAAAGCAACAAGCGCTGAATGCTGACTAAAGTCAGCTAATTCGCGAAAGCAAATCCAATCAAGCAGGCAGTATAAACTGATGTTGAGGTATTCACAGCTTTTAAATTCTTCATCGCTTAAATGGGTATTTAAAAAGCTTAATGTTTGTTCAATACGTTCGTTTTGCAGATTAAAAAATAATTTATCGCTTTTGGTGTCAAATCCAGAACGTTTACATAACACCATTTCTACTAACGAATCGTTACAAGCATTTATAGTCGTAAGTAAGTGCTCTTGAGGCCAAGTTAGTTTTGGCTGACCTGTTTTTTCAAGTAAATAACGCAATATAGAATTAGAGTCACTAAGAGTTAAGTCGCCATCTACCAGTATTGGGATTTTTCGAGCTGGATTTTTACTGGCCATAGTAGGGCGATCTTGCTCAGAAAATATATCGAGACTTACAAGCTCTAGTTTGCAGCTGTTTTGTTGTGCCCAAATTCTAATGCGGCGCACGTAAGGTGAAGGTACAGAACCAATTAATTGCATAATTACTCCATAAAAAAGCCGCATAAGCGGCTTTTATCAAATGTTACTTACAGTACTGTTAAATTTATTCTGAACGGCTAGTAACTTCAAGTAAATGATAACCAAATTGAGTTTGCACAGGGCCTTGTACTTGATTAATTGGCGCAGAAAACACAACTTTATCAAACTCTGGAACCATCATACCAGGGCCAAACTCACCAAGAGCACCGCCATCCTGACCTGAAGGACAATTAGAATGTGCTTTTGCTAGTTCAGCAAAGTCTTCGCCTTGCTCAATTTTTGTTTTTAAGTCTAAGCATTGTGCTTCACTGTCTACAAGTATATGTCGTGCGCTTGCTACTGTCATAAAATCTCCCGAGTATAGTGTGGTGTTTTTTTTAACCGAATTGAAATATCATTCTAGTTAGTTTCAACTAATTGTACCAGTATAAACTTATTTATCAGAAAACGCAGTTTCAATTGCAGTAATCATTTGCTCTGAATTAGGTGCCACTTTGCTGTTAAACCGTAAAACTGTTTTACGATCAGCAGACACTAAGTATTTATAAAAGTTCCAATTTGGAGAGCTAGTTTGCTCATTCAAATATTTAAAAATTGGATTTGCTTCGCTACCACGAACTTTGCTGGTGGCAAACATGGGAAAAGTTACACCATAATTTACAAAGCATACTTTCGCTGTTTCTTTTTCATTGTCTTCTTCTTGAAAAAAGTCATCAGAGGGGAACCCTAATACGACTAAACCTTGCTCTTTGTATTGTTGATATAGGGCTTCAAGGCCTTTAAATTGATATGTAAAACCACAATTACTTGCCGTGTTTACTATTAACAAAGGTTTATTTTTAAATTGGCACAAGTTAATAGATTCTTTTGAGCGAAGCTTTCGTATATCTACATTGGTAAAATCTTGGCAGTCCTGTGTAGAGGTTTTATTTATGATTGATGGTGTTTGAGCTTGAAGGGGAGCATTAATAAGTAAAGCCGTTAAACCTATTATAATTATTTTAAGCATTACATTACCTAAACTTTACGATTGTTTGATTGGATAATCATACGCTAATATGGAACAAATTGATCAACCCTCTAATGACCTATGACAATCCGTTTAGCAACTATTAATGATCTTAATGAAATTGTAGCCATTTACAACGAAACTATTGCAGGGCGAATGGTAACTGCAGATACGCAAGAAGTGAGCGTTGACGAAAAGCGTGACTGGTTTAATAGCCACAACGATAAAAGGCCTATTTACGTTTACTGCGAAAATAACCAAGTACTTGCTTGGGTAAGTTATAAATCGTTTTATGGGCGCCCAGCTTACGACGGCACAGTAGAAATGAGCATTTACATTACCAGTAAAGCGCAAGGTAAAGGGCTTGGTAAAAAGCTAATGATATTTGCTCAAACACAAGCTAAGCAATTAAATATTAAAGTATTACTCGGCTTTATTTTTAGTCATAACTTACCGAGTGTTAAATTGTTTAAGCATTTTGATTTTGCAATATGGGGTGAGTTGCCAAGCGTTGCCATAATGGATGATAAGGCGTATAGCCTTACTATTTTTGGAAAACATCTGGAATAAATTATTTTTCATAATGTTGTAATATTTTTTTACAAAATAAGACGAAGGGTTTATGCCAATTAAATAAAAATAGTCTACGCTATTAACATATTAAGTTTATTAATTTGAAGTGTAGCTTGATGATTCGAAAAATATTAATTGTTGATAGTAGCAGCGTCATCGCAATGCGTGTGAAAGTGCTTTTAGAATTAATAGGATGTGAAGTCGAATTAATTCATTTCAGCATGCTAGACATGTATACCAATATAGGCGACTACGACTTAGTTGTTGTTGCCCATGGTGTGCCTGTTGATTCTATAAAACCGCTTGTTAGCCAAGTAGCGCAAGAGCGTTTTATGCTGCTTGCTCCAAAAGCACAAAGTGGTGAGCAACTAACTGCGTTTAGTGAGCTAAATCATGTTGCGCCTGACGCAACCGTGATCTACCCGTTTTTTTCTAATAAAGAAATTACTTCTCTTTTAGAGAGCTTACTAGAATTAGGCTCTAATCATATTTTGCAATTACCCGCTATTTTACTCGTCGATCATGTTCCTGAGCGCCTCGAAAAAATGAAAAACAGCTTGATAGGTGCTCATATCGAGACCCATACAGCAACCACCTCTGCAGAAGCTTTAGAAATTACGAAAGAAAAGCAAATCGATATACTGATAAGTGATTTTGTTTTAGATGACGGAACCGGTTTAGAAATTTTTTCAAACTTAAAAATAATGCAACCACATTGCCGTTGCTTATTATTTACCTCACGTCCCGATCAAGTTTCAATGATTGAAGCTATTCGTCAAGGTGTAGAAGACGTACTTATTAAGCCATTGAACGACAGCTCATTATTACAATCAATACATAAACTGTGGCAAACAGAGCTATTAAAACGCCATAACGCAGAACTCGTCGAAAGGCTACAAGATACAGTTGATGCCCTGATTGAAAAAGACAGCCTACTTCAGGTTATTTATAAGCATACGCCCGATGCAATTATGTTGTTTGAGAAATGCGGTAGAGTGATAGAAGCTAATGATGCTTGTTTAAAACTATTTAACTTACCGTTTAACGAACTAGAAGGTAAATCAGTATTTAGCTTTTTAGATGATGATTCAACGTTAGGTATTAAAAATAAAATTTCGACATTAAATAGTAATCGCCAATTTAGCTGCGACTTACGTTTATCTAAAACTGCAGGGGGCTATATACCGTTAGTGGGATCTTTTAATGAGATAGATCACCATGGCGAAATAGCACTTGCCGTAATATTTAAAAATGTAACTCACCTCAAGCAAAAAGAAGATTTACTACTTGAAGCAAAAGATATCCTTGAAGAGCAAGTAAGAGCGCGTACTTCACAACTCGAGCACGCTAAAAACGTCGCTGAGGCTGCAAACTTAAGTAAATCAGAATTTTTAGCAAACATGTCGCATGAACTTCGAACACCTATGCACTCTATTTTAAGCTTTTCACGTTTTGGTTTAAGCAAACTAGAAACTGGAGATTTTGCAAAAGAGAAACTCATTAAATACCTATCGCGAATAGAGAGTAGTGGTGAGCGTTTACTGTCGTTACTAAATAATTTACTCGACCTATCTAAGCTAGATGTGGGTAAGTTTCCATTTAATCCTCGTCCATATAATTTATCGAACATTATAAAAACAAGTATTGATGATGTATCTGGTACGGCAATGGAAAAAGAAATTGAGGTTGTATTCACCGCGCAGCCATTACCTGTAATTGCGCAATGTGATGAAGAGCAAATAAATCAGTTGCTTAGAAACGTATTAGGTAATGCACTTAAATTTAGCGAGCCCAAAAGTAAAATACGGGTAAATTTAGAGTCAGATAATAAGCTTGCTACTATAGAGGTTACCGATAATGGGGTCGGTATACCAGAAGATGAGCTGGAACATATTTTTACTAAGTTTGTACAAAGCAGCAAAACAAATAGCGGTGCCGGTGGTACCGGATTGGGCCTTGCATTGTGTAGAGAGTTTGTGTCTTTACATCAAGGTGAGATCACTGCACGTAACAACGAAAATGGTGGTGCAACTATATCTATACAGGTGCCATTAGAAATAAATCTAGATGATCATTTGGCTGAAGATCAATTAATACAACACAGTAATTAATTGCTAGTTAGCATACCAAGTAACTTTTTTGAGAATTTGAATGGATGATAAATTATGGCCTTAACTAAAATACTTGCCGTTGATGACGAACCCTTTAACCTTGAAATTATTGAGGAAATTTTAGAGGAGCTTGATTTTGAATTACAAGTAGCAACAAGTGGTCCTGAGTGTTTAAACATGGTTGAAGGCTATATGCCTCAGGTTATATTGCTCGACGTAAGTATGCCGCAAATGAACGGCTATGAAGTATGTAAGGCACTTAAAGCAAACCCAAATACAGCACACATTATTGTTATGTTTGTGTCTGCTCGTGGCACAGTTGAAGAGCGCATGGAAGGCTACTCGGTTGGTGCAGAAGACTATATTGTAAAACCCTTTGGCCATGATGAACTTAAGTCAAAGCTTAAAAATTTAAACCAAGTACTTGTTGAAAAACAAAGCCTTGAAAAGCAAGTTGAAGATGCTACATCAACTGCATTTAATGCCATGGCTAACAGCAGTGAAATGGGGCAGATAGTTAACTACGTTGAAAACATAGGTTTTATTAACGACCCTCAAGAGCTAGGTAAAGCGCTTATAGATTGCCTACAATCTTTTGATTTGCAAAGTAATATTGAGTTTAGAGAGAACGATGAAATTAGTCACTTTGCATTAAGTGGCGTGTGTTCACCTATTGTGGTGGAGCTATTTGAAATGCTTAAAAATAAAGGGCGTTTACATGAATTTTCGCATCGAATTTTAGTTAACTATGAATTGATTAGCTTACTTATTTTAAATATGCCTGATCACGATCCAGATAAGCACGGGCGTATACGCGACCACGTATGTTTTATTGTCAGTGTTACCGAGCAGCAGCTACGCGCCATCATGACTAAGAAAATGCTTGAATCACAACAAGCAAAACTTAATGCCGTAGCAAGTACAGTTCACAGTAAGTTTCATGGCTTAATTAGCTTATTGAATGACAACCGTCAAAACAACGAAAAAGTGTTTAAACAGTTACAAGAAGAGCTCGAAGAACGTATCCCATCAATGGGATTAGATGAAGATCAGGAGGTGTTTATTTATAAAAAAGTAGATGAAACTATCCAAAACTCAGTGGCCAGAGAGGAGTCTGTTAAAAAGGTAAAAGCAGCTTTTGCTGAAATTGAGCAAGACCTGTCATTGCTTTTAAAGAGCTAAATATACTTAATCAAATAATGTTACTTTAAGGCTTACTCCAACTGCATTATGCATCTCTGGGTAAGCCTTTTTCTACGATTCTGATTAACCTAGCCGTTTTACGAATTTGTAATCGTTGTTTATCGTTTTGTTGAGCAAGCGCCCATTCAATATGTTCTAAAACAAGCTCGCTGCATATTTGGCTTTTATCTTGTAAGGCATGAATAATAGCCGGGCTAAACTCTGCATTACCTAAACCGACCGCTATATTACGTAACCAACGTTCGTGACCTATGCGGCGAATAGGGCTGCCTTCGGTATTTTTTAAAAATGTAGGCTCATCCCAAGCAAATAGCTCAAGTAAATCTTTATTTTTTAATTGAGTACGGGGATGAAAGTCATTTTCATCCGTTATTTGTCCATAACGATTCCAAGGGCATACCAACTGGCAATCATCACAACCATAGATACGGTTGCCTAATAAAGTTCGGTATTGTTCGGGTATGGGGCCTTGGTGTTCTATCGTTAAGTACGATATGCATTTACGTGCATCAACAACGTAAGGCTCTACAATTGCACCTGTTGGGCAAAGAGTGATACAAGCAACACATTTTCCGCAGCCTTCAAACGTATTCTCTGCATCTATTGGTAGAGGTAAATCAATAAATAGCTCGCCTAAAAAAAACCACGATCCTGCTTCTTGATTAATCAATAACGAATGCTTACCACGCCACCCTAAACCGGCTTTTTCTGCAAGTTGACGCTCAAGTACCGGGGCTGAATCTACAAAGGGCCTAAAGCCATATTCGCCAATTTCTTGCTCTATTTTTTGGCCAAGTTTTTTTAAACGATTACGCATTAATTTATGGTAATCACGACCCAGTGCATAACGACTTATGTATGCTTTTTCTTTATTTTTTAAGGTTTTTGCAAAGCCAGCATCGGGAGGGAGATAATTCATTTTTACGGATATAACACGCTGTGTACCTGGTACTAATTCAGCAGGGCGAGCGCGTTTCATGCCGTGAGCAGCCATATAATCCATCGAGCCGTGGTAGCCAGCATCAAGCCAGCGTTGCAATTGGGCTTCGTGCTTAGATAGGTCAATATCAGTAATACCTACTTCGCTAAAACCAAGCTCTTGCCCCCAGGTTTTTATTTGTAGGGCTAATTTTTCATAGTCTGGGGTAGGGTTGCTCACACACTTCACACACTTAAATTAATAGCTGCGTAATTTATCATATTTCTCTGAGCCCGAAAACGCTTCTTAGCGCACGAAGCGCTTTAACTGTTGTTGGGTCTGTAAGCTTAACTGTTGAGATTGCTCGCTATCGGCTAATGCCGTATCTATTTGCTGTTTAGCTTGCTCACCTAAAGCTACTATTTGCTCTACCGATTGGTGAGTATTAGTTTGAGTGCCCTCAAGCATATGTACAGCACTGGCTATTTGTTGTAGTTGTTGTTGGTTGTGCTCAAACTCACTAAGCATTTTTGTAAAACCCTCACAGGTTGCACTAATTGAGCTTTGTGCATTATTGGAGTGAATCATTAATTGCTCTGACTCTTTATTTGTCTCGTTTACCAAATCATTCATCTGATTTATAAAGTCGCTTATTTGCCTAGTTGCGCCACTTACCTTTATTGAAAGTGTGCGTACTTCGTCTGCAACTACGGCAAATCCTCTGCCAGCTTCACCCGCTCTAGCTGCTTCTATTGCGGCGTTAAGGGCTAACAAATTAGTTTGATCAGAAAACTCTTCAACCATTTTTAAAATACTACGAATGTTTTCACTGTTCTCTTTCAGTCCCGCAATTGTATTTGAAAAGCTACCTAGCATATTAGTAATAAGTTTAACCTGCTTTACTAAAGCAGCGAGCTCTGATGCAGATAGTTTTACAAAGTTAAGGTGTTCATTATTAACGTTATGCACGCTATCTGTATTATTTACTATGTTTTGTAAGCTTTGGGTTATTTGCATACTGGCATTAATAATACTGTGGCTTAACTGTATTTGTTGCTCACTTGATTGCTCAGTATTTTTCATCGATTCAGTGACTTGTATATTACTGTGTGCACTAGCTTGAGCACTGTTATATGTTGTGCTGAGTAACTCACTTAAATGGGCAGTAAATATATTGTATTGTGAACTTAAATCTTTAAATTCGTCATACGAAAAGTGGGGAAGTTTTGCTGCTAAATTTGCATCTTGTTGGTTTATTTTTATCAAAGTATCGCGCATAGCAGTAACAGGGCGAACAATTAAAAAACGCATATAAAAAAGAGTAAAAATAAAACCAGATATAATCACAAGCGTAAGCAGCCAAAATAGCCCTGTACTTTGCTGTTGTTCGCTTAAACTCTGATGCAGCCAAAATAACGTAATTGCTTGGAACAATAATACAAAACTTAAGTTACCGACTATTTTACGGGTTAACGTAAAAAAGAATGTTTGCTCTATATAGTTATAAATTTTCATAAAACTACTCATTATGCTTAAGCCCTACGATTCTTATTTTAGTTAGGGAGGTGTAAGTTAGCTTTTTTGTAACGATAACAAGTAAGCTTTGGTTCGCGCTGGGTAATTTGTAAAAATTCCGTCTATGCCATACTCAAGCATTAGCGCTATATCTTGTTCTCTATCGACCGTATAAGCATAAATCTTTAAGCCTCTTTTTTTTGCATCATCGGCAAAAGCCTTATTTATAAAGGTTTTATCTGCATGTACGCTATAAGCGTTTAAATCACTTGCAAACTTTGCATAGTTAATTGGAATAGAAGAAGTAAGGGCGCCTATTTTAAGCCATGGTAGCTTGCTTTTAAGCCACTGTAGTTGATGATGATCAAACGATGATACTAAAATATTCGCTTTCGATATTTTGTTAGCTTCAATGTTTTGTTCTAGTTGAGACACAAACCTTTCTAGTTCAAACGTATGTTTAAGCTCAATATTTAATAAAGATTTATTATTATTCCAATCAAACAGCTGCTGAAGAGTGGGAATTTTTTCACCATTTCCAGCATCAAGTTTAGAGAGTTCATGTGCCGTAAAGTTACTCACCCTACCTTTACCGCTGGTGGTTCTATCGAGCCATGAGTCGTGTATTACCATGTAATCATCTAAGGAACTTTGAATATCTACTTCAATACCATCAACACCTACTTTTAACGCTTCTAAAATAGCGCTTTTGGTGTTTTCAGGAAAATCCCCACTGGCACCACGGTGTGCAAATACTTTCATTGTCGAGCCTTTTTAGTGATTGACCACGTTTCAAAACAAGCGGCACTAACAATAAGTGCTCCACCAACTAACGTCATAACAGTAGGACGTTCATGAATAATTACTATAGCCAGTATGGTGCCATAAAGTGGTTGTAAGCAAGAAATTAACCCCGCAGTTGCCGCTGATAAATGCTTTAAACTTGCTGCAAATAACGAGTGCGGTGTAGCCGTAAAAATAACACCCGCTATGGCAATTAAAATCAGGTCGTGATTACTAACCTCATATACCGGCACTTCTATAAATGCGCACAGCATAATGCTTGCCACTAAGGTTTGATAAAACATAGTTTGCGGGCCACCATATTGGCTAAAGTAGCGCTTATGGGTAATGTTTCTGATTGAAAAAAACAATGCCGATATAACACCTGTTATTACACCTAAGGTCACATCGTCGCCTAAATTTGCACTTGGTACTAACAGGTAAATACCTAAAACAACCACCGCCGCACTTATTATATCTTTTGCTTTTGGCCTGCTTTTATTAAATAAGGGTTCTAAAAACACCGTCATTACGGGATAGCTAAAAAATGCCAGCATTCCAATAGTTATACCGGCCATTTGCATACCAGCAAAATAGGTAACCCAGTGAATACCCACCGCAATACCTAAAAATAACGCAATAAGGTAGTCTTTAGGTTTGTTGAGTTTAATTTGTTTTTTTTGAAAATACAGCATGGCTAAAATAGCCATTCCTGCAATTGCAGTTCTGTAAACGGTAATATCTAAAGCATTTAAACCAATAAGCTTGGCAAATAGAGCGGTTCCGCCAAAAAGTAATACCGCTATGTGCAAATAAATTAAACTTTGCTGCTGAGATTGCATTTAGTTTCCTTGTTGTACTTTTTGAACATATTAACATTGCTTAAAAATTCTTAAGATGAATTTTTTTATCGCATGACAAATGTCATAAAAGTTGATGACACTTCACACTCTTATTATTTTTGTACGCTGGCATAGTTACCTTACTCAACAGGGGATAATTATGAATTCTTTAATTTTAATCAGCTTAACTATTAATGAAGTGCTAGAGGCGTTAAGTTTTACGATTACGTACGCAGATTGCTTTATGCTGGCATGCATTTTTATGTTATTTATATTTATTAATAAAAATAGTCCTATAAGTAAAAATAATATGCCTGAGGTATTAGTATGAGCTCGCTTAACTCCTTTTCTCAACAAAGTGATAAAGGTTTTTGGAAATATGGGCATTTAATTTTTACAGGCTTTTATTTACTCCCATTAATAATTAATTTTGCGAGCTTTACTGCTAACCAAATAACGATGTCTTTAGCCTTTTATGTTGCTTTTATTCTTTTATATGTAAAAGCAATAAACTGCAAAAGTGCAGGGGTGACCAAGTTGTTTGTAGCCATGCTATTAATTTGTTTTTGCGCTACTTTTTACACCACAGGTACTCCTACTTTATTTGGCTTTGCAGCCTACGTAGCAGGCTATGCATACAACTACCATCAAAGAATTTATGCTGCACTCGCAATTATATCTACGGTTTTATTAAGCGCATATATTGGTGATATAGGGAAGGTTCAATACTTTTTAGCCGTTGCTTTGATTTTATGTGCAGCCTTATTTAGTTACGGTATTGCAGCTAAAAGAGAGAGCCTGTACAAAAAACGTGAGCAAGAAAGCGCTAACCAATTAGAGCAATTAGCAGCAATTGCTGAGCGTGAACGGATAGCCCGCGACTTGCATGATATTTTAGGCCATTCACTGTCATCTATTGCTTTAAAAGCTGAGCTTGCAAATAAATTAAACCAAGGTGAGCGTTACGCTCAAGCAAATAGCGAAATTGCACAAGTGGCCGATCTGGCAAGGCAGTTACTCAGTGATGTAAGAAGCGCCGTTAGTGATTTAAAACAGCTTAACCTTGTTAGCCAAGTAGCACAGTTAAAACAAAGATTAATAGAACAAGACTTTAACGTTTCATTTAATGTGGTTTTAAATACTCTACCCGCTAAAGTTGAGGGCATCGCAGGCCTTATAATTAAAGAAGCCGTTACCAACTTGCTACGCCATAGCAGCACAAAAAATTGCGAAATAAATATAGAACAAACAGCGCAGCAGCTACTCATTACCGTTATTGATCGTGCACCGTGCTCTACATTAAATTCGGGCAATGGCCTAAATGGTATTAAAGAGCGAGCAGAGCAACTCAATGGCAGTGCAACATTTACCTGTGGCGATATTTTTACTTTAAATGTAATACTACCAATTTCAGCTAAGGATTTACAATGATCAGAGTGTATTTAGTGGAAGATCAAGCGCTTGTGCGCGACGCAGTAGCAGCATTGTTAGGACTCGATTTTAATATTGAGATTATTGGGCAAGCAAGTAACGGGCAAGATGCACTTAATGCAATTGAGGCGCTTGATAGTGATTTACATCCCGATATAATTTTAACCGATATAGAAATGCCAACCATGAATGGTATAGAGCTCAGCGAAAAAATAGCCGCTAAGTTCCCCGCTATTAAAATGGTTATTATGACTACATTTTCTCGTGCGGGTTATATTAGGCGAGCGCTTACGGCAGGTGTTAAAGGTTTTATTTTAAAAGAAGCACCCAGTGAAGAGCTAATAAATGCGCTTAAAAAAGTAATGCAGGGGCAAAAAGTGATAGACCCAGAGCTTGCTATTAATGCATTGGACGACGCAGATCCACTTACCGATAAAGAACGCAAAGCACTTAAACTTGCAAGCGACGGCCTTAAAACAAGCGACATAGCCAAGCAGTTATTTATAAGCGAAGGTACTACACGTAATTATTTATCAGACGCTATTGCTAAGCTAAACGCCACTAACCGTATAGATGCTGCGCGTATAGCTAAACAAAAAGGATGGCTTTAAATAGTGGGTTTATAAATTATAAGCAAAGTATTACTATGTTATTTAAAAGTAACGAACAGCGCTTAAAGTTAGCTTAAAAAGCGTTAAAAGAGGGTTTAATGGCAAATCTAATAGAACTAACAACTAAAAATAACACCGCTATACTCACCATGAATACCGCTGAAAACCGTCACAATCCAGCGTTTTTGGCTGAGTTTAATTTACACCTTGACCACATTGAAGCAGATCAAAATATTAAGTCAGTTATTTTAACGTCCTCGAGTGACAAAAACTGGTCATTAGGCATAGACCTTCAATGGATGTCTAATCCAAGTATTTTACCTGCAGCTATTTCTGACTTTATGATTCAAATAAGTGACTTGTTTAAGCGCATAGTTACTTTTCCTATGCCTATTATTGCTGCGTTAAACGGCCATACCTATGGCAATGGTTCGGTGCTTGCGTGTGCGTGCGATTTTAGATTTATGAAGTCAGATAAAGGCTTCTTTTGTTTTCCTGAAGTGGACGTAATGGTGCCGTTTGTACCGTCGATGTTTCCTATAATTAATAAAACTATTTCGCAAACATTCTTTAATCGTTTAGCTATGTCAGGAGAGCGTGTTGGTGCACAGCAGTTGCTAGAGAACAAAGTAGTTGAAGCTGTGTTTGCAAATAACGATGAACTACAAGCAGGTGTACTTGAGTTTGCCCAGCAGTTTAACAAAAACCGCTGGATTTACGCTCAAAATAAATCACAAATGAATAAGCAAATTTTGCTTACAATGAAAGAAGAAGACCCAAGCTTTATTGATAATATAAGCAAACTGCTGTGGAAAAACCTACAAAAAAAATAAATAACCTGAACTCTGGTTAAGAGATTTACTAACGTATTGAATCATGTTGATATTTAAATTTATTTTCTCTAGCCAGAGATTTTCAGTGAAAACAAGGCGAATTTACGCGTCAATAGCTGGCCTATTGCAAGTATATTCAACGCTGTTAGCGCTGAAAATAGCTGCTCGAGATAGATTTATTAGCCAGAGCTCAGGTTATAATAGCGCGAAAGGGTTTTAGCATTACTACGATATGACTAAACACTTTGCAGTTAAGGGGTCGTTAAGCCCCATTGCGCTAGATTTTTAAACTATACAGCAAGATAAACAGCAAGGTAAAAGTGCTTTCTTAAAAGTTTAATCGCTTTTACCTGTCTCATTATAACTATATGGGTTAAAATACCTACATAACCAACTAACAAGATAGTGAATGTCAAACCAAGATCCAAATCTCAGTCGAGAACAAGAAAAGTACGAAAACCCAGTCCCTAGTCGTGAGTTTATACTTACTCACCTTCAAGAGCGTTCAAAACCTGCTAACTACGCGCAATTATGTGAAGAACTAGCAGTAAATGATGACGAACGCCAAATAGCATTTAAACGCCGCCTTCGCGCTATGGAGCGTGACGGACAGCTGTATTTTAATAAATTTAAATGCTATGCCCTAATTGACGAAGCCGGTTTAACCAAAGGCAAAGTAATAGGCCACAGAGACGGTTTTGGCTTTTTAGAAGTTGAAGGCGAGAGTAAAGATTGGTTTATTGCTAAGCACCAAATGAATATGGTGTTACATGGCGACATTGTACTAGCTAAAGGCACTAAACGTGGCTCTGGCTCAAAATGCGATGCACGTATTATAAAAGTGCTTACTAACGAGCGCGCGCCAATTGTTGGCCGTTACTTTGTAGAGCATGGTGTTGCCGTTGTGGTAGCTGAAGACCCGCGCATAACGCAAGATATAATGATTTTACCAGGCAACGAAAACGGTGCCCGCCATAACCAAATGGTGCAGGTTAAAATCACTCAAAATCCAAGCCGCAACATGAACGCGGTAGGTAAAATTATTGATGTACTTGGTGAGCATTTAGCCCCAGGTATGGAAATTGAAGTCGCACTTCGCAATCACGATATTCCACATGTATGGCCAGAAGAAGTTGAAGCACAAGTTGCTCACCTAGGTGAGTTTGTTGAAGACGCTGACAAACAAGGCCGCGTAGATTTACGTGACTTACCACTTGTAACCATTGATGGCGAAGACGCTCGCGATTTTGATGACGCCGTATACTGTGAACCTAAAAAATCGGGTGGCTGGCGCTTATGGGTTGCCATTGCCGATGTATCGCATTACGTAGGAATGAACACGCCGCTTAACAAAGAAGCAATTTTGCGTGGTAACTCAGTGTATTTTCCTGAGCAAGTAATTCCGATGCTACCAAAAGTGCTTTCTAACGGATTATGTTCGCTTAATCCAAAAGTAGATCGCTTATGTATGGTTGCCGAAATGACCGTATCGAGCTCGGGTAAACTTTCGGGCTATAAGTTTTACGAAGCGATAATGAACTCGCATGCACGTTTAACTTACACCAAAGTAAATGCCATTTTACAAAACGACGAAAAACTACGCGAAGAATACTCAGCCGTAGTGCCACATTTAACTGACTTACAGCAAATGTATATGGCACTTAAAGCAGCACGCCAAGACCGTGGTGCCATTGAGTTTGAAACCCTAGAAACACGTTTTGTATTTAACGCTCAGCGTAAAATAGAATCAATAGTGCCTGTTATTCGTAACGATGCGCACAAACTGATTGAAGAATGTATGATTTTAGCCAACGTATCGGCGGCTAAAATTCTTGAAAAGCACGAAGCAAGCGCGCTTTATCGTGTGCATGACGAACCAGACAGCGAAAAACTAGGTAACTTTACTAAGTTTTTAGGCGAGTTAGGTATCGAAAGCACATTAAGCGACGAGCCAACGCCAAAAGAAATAACCCAAGTATTAGCGCGACTAGGTGACCGCCCAGAAGCCGAGCTTATTCAAACTATGCTACTGCGTTCAATGAAACAAGCTGTATATCAGCCAGATAACATTGGTCACTTTGGTTTAGCGTTATCGGCTTACGCGCACTTTACATCGCCAATACGTCGTTACCCAGATTTAGTAGTACATCGTGCTATTAAAGCAGTTATAAAAGCACAAGGTCAGCAAACGTCTGGCGAATATGCTTATACTGATGATGAAGTGGATCAACTTGGTGAGCAGTGTTCTACCACAGAGCGCCGCGCCGATGATGCAACTCGCGAAGTAGCCGACTGGCTTAAATGTGAGTTTATGCAAGATCACGTAGGTGACGAGTTTGACGGTGTTATTTCATCGGTCACTAACTTTGGTTTGTTTATTCGTTTAGACGATTTACAAATTGATGGGCTTATTCATGTTACTAATTTAGGCGACGAGTTTTTTGCGCATGATGCTGCAAAACACACCCTAATAGGTGAGCACTCTCACAAAGTTTATCGCCTTGGCGATAAAGTAACAGTAAAAGTTGCGTCGGTTAGTTTAGACGATCGCCGTATCAACTTAACGCTTAAAGGCGATGTTGCACAAGACAGATACTCACGTCGTCGTGCGCCAAAAAAAGGTTCAGGTAAATCTGAGCATGCGCCAGCAAGTGTGCGTTCGCAATTAAAAGCAGGCAAAGTACCAGGTAAAAAGTCGCACAGCGATGACAAACCAAAAGGTAAAAAAAAGCCAGCAAATAAAGATAAAGGCAAGCCTGCAAATAAGTCTGCAACTAAACCCGCAGATAAAAAAGCAGCAGACACTGCCGTAAAGAAAAAGCCGAAGAAGAAGGCAGTTAAAAAGCCTAAAAGAGCTGGCAAAAATGCCCGTAAAAGTACTAGCCCAGGAGCAGATAATACGTGAGTAATGAATTAATTTTTGGCTTTCACTCTGTTGAAGCAATTTTAGAAAGCGAACCAGAGCGCTTTGTAGAAATTTACGCCCTTAAAGGTCGTGACGACAAACGCTCAACTCCGATTATTGATGAAGCACGTAAATTTGGTATTTCAGTACAGTTTATGCAGCGTAAAGCCCTTGATAGCAAATCAAAGGGTGAGCAGCATCAAGGTATTATTGCCAACGTAAAAGCAGCGCCAACGTTTAACGAAAAAGATCTTGATGCAATAATCGCTCGTGAAGACACACCGTTTTTACTTGTGCTTGATGGTATTACCGATCCGCATAACTTAGGCGCATGTCTACGTAGTGCAGACGCTGCAGGTGTCCACGCTATAATTGTACCTAAAGATCGCTCTGCCAAGCTTAACGGCACAGCACGTAAAGTAGCTTGTGGCGCAGCCGAAACAGTACCGCTAATTCAAGTGACTAACCTTGCACGTACGCTTCGCGAAATTAAAGATGCAGGCGTATGGGTTGTAGGCACTGCTGGCGAAACTGATAACCACGTATTTGATGCAAGCTTAACGGGCCCAATGGCGATTGTTATGGGCGCCGAAGGCGAGGGCATGCGACGCTTAACGCGTGAGCATTGCGATATGCTTGTTAAAATCCCAATGGCGGGTACTGTTTCAAGCTTAAACGTATCGGTAGCCACGGGTATTTGTTTGTTTGAAGTATTACGCCAACGTAACGCAAATAACTAATACCTAATGAATAATACCTAATTTAAATTAAGTATTAAAAAAGCCGAGATTGAAATTCAATCTCGGCTTTTTTGTATCTGTAATTTACGCTTAACTTTGTAAGCTTTGGTAAACGGTTTAATGACAAGGCAATAATTTAGGTGTGCAGTGATCTTACATAAAAAATTATTAACGCTGTTAGTGAACCATTTCTCCTATACAAAGCGCAGGTAAACGGTTTAATAACAAGGCAATCATTTAGATGTGTAGTGCTTTTACATAAAAAACTATTAACGCTGTTAGTGAACCGTTTATCTCATACAAAGCGCAGGTAAACGGTTTAATAACAAGGCAATAATTTAGATGTGTAGTGCTTTTACATAAAAAATTATTAACGCTGTTAGTGAACCGTTTAACCAGCTTTAAGCTTAAAAGCTATAAGTGTAGCCCATCTGTACAGTACGTGGCTTACCTGGCTGAATGCCACCGTTTGAACGGTTAGCAACGTATGTTTTATCAAACAAATTATCAACGCTTAGGTATACTTTTTGATTTTCATCGATTAAGTATTTAGCAGCTAAATCCCATACTACGCGGCTATCAATTGCGTTTAAGCCCGACTGCGTTAAGTTAGCGTGTGCATCAGATACGTAACGTATTTGGCTGTTAACTACAAACGCAGAAAACTCAGCACCTAACGATAACGCTACTTGGTTTTCTGGTACGTAAGGCATTGCATCGCCTTTTTCTACCGTGCCCCAAATTTCTGAATCAAAATCGTTTTTAAACTCAGAGTCTGTGTAGGTATACGTTAATTTAACTGGGAACATAGCTGTATCAGTTGCAAACGTACGTGCTGCACTAAATTCAAAGCCCGCTACTTCTACTTCACCGTAGTTGTATTGGTCGCCAATGTTGTCGTCGCTACAACCAACCGCTGCAGTACAGTTACCGTGCATGTTGCTGTAGTCAGAGTAAAACGCAATTACTTCACCGCTAAAGCCATCCATATTAAAGCGAGAGCCAAACTCAATGTTTACACTTTCTTCTTCTTCTTGGTCAGCATTACCAGGTGCTGCTGGTGCATAACCTTTTTGAATGCCCGCAAGTAGCGTTACGTTTTCGTTAAGCGTGTAAGTAGCACCTAGTGACGGCACTAAAATTTCAGTGTCGTTCGACACATCTTTAGTTAAACCGTTGCTGCGTGTTGGAACTGATTTAGACCACTCTTCACGCGTAATAGTAATGTCTTCATAACGAAGACCTGCACTTACTACTAATGCATCAATTGTCCACTCGTCTTGAATAAACAATGTACTTGCTTCTGCGCTATCTACACGGTTGCTGTCAGAGCCCGGAACGCCTTGCTCTGTAAGCGTTAAGCTTAGGTCTTGATTAAGTGTGTATTTGTCTTCCCATTGAAAACGATCCATTTCGTCTTCGTGGTAACGTACGCCAACAGTTACATAGTGATCGCCTGCAGGAATATGTAATTCAGACTGAATACCTTTAGCTTGGTAATCGCGGTTATTAGCTTTAATACCAATACCTTCAATACCTTCGCTTGTCGGGTTTGCTTCAAATTCACTGTATTGCTCAAGGTAGCTTTCGCTTACTTTGCTGGCTTTATACCAGTTACGATGAAAATCGTTTAAGTAAGCCGTAGCTAAAAACTCATAGCCATCACCAAAACGGTACGCGTAGTTAAGTTGGTATGCGTTGTGGCGAGTATTCATTTGATCGTTTTGCGATGCAGCATAACGACGGTAAGGACTTTCTTGATAGTCTTCGTCAGTTAAGCCCATGTATGTTTCGTCTGATGTTTCGTCAGAGTACTTAATTTTTAGCTCAAGATTATGCGCATCGTTTTGACCAAACGTATGGCCAAACTTTAATAGTAAATCTGTTTTTTCAAAGCCGGTGTTGTCATTACCTACTGGCAGCTCTTTAAAGCCGTCTGCGCCGTAAGTAAATACTTCAATTAAGCCTGCTGTGTTGTTTTTTTCTTTACCGAAGTAAGCGTGACCTTTGTAGTAACCATCACCACCAAGGGCTGCATCTACCATACCCTTTGAGCTATTTGGCTCAGTAGGTAAGCTGCGCGAAAGTAAGTTTAAAACACCGCCCGTAGTACGCGGGCCATACTTAACTGATGCCGCGCCTTTTAATACTTCAATAGACTCCATACGACCTGTAGTAGGGAAGTAGTAAGCAGATGGTGCTGAGTATGGTGCTGGTGCAACTAATACACCGTCTTCCATTACTGATATTTTATCGTTACGACCAGTACCTGTGCCGCGCATACCAATATTAGGACGAAGGCCGTAGCCGTCTTCTTCTTGCACGTACACGCCCGGAACAGACGCTAAAACGCGAGAAATATCAGTAAATTTGAATTTTTGAAGTTCTTCATCAGAAATAAACGTAGCCGAACCAGGAATATCGTTAATTGCTTGTTCTGAGCCAATAACGGTAATTTGTTCAAAGCGTTGTTCTTTATTGCTGGTGTCTTTTGCTATTGCAGTAGCACTAAAAGACAAAGCAACCGCAGTTGCCAGGGTAGATACTAAAAATTTAGGGTTCATTGTGTTCCTAATCATGTCAATTATCTTAATTGGCGTAATTTGAACACGTTAACGAATACGAATCAATGTTATTAAGTATTTAATTATTCAGTTTAATAGAACTAAAAGCACCTACTTATGCAACTTTTTTAACTAAATTGTTTCTTTTGTATTATCTATAATTAGCTAGCTAGTTATAAAGTTTTGATTAGCTATAACCTAAACGTAGCGCTATAAACTCCGCGAGCTTATCTACTGCATGATCAGATTCACCCGAACTTTTAATTAAACTAATACCAATATTACCAAGAGTGGGTAAATGTTTGGTTTGAACTTGATAGTTAAGCTCACTCGGTACTGTGCTTTTAGCAAGTACGGTAATACCTAAGCCTTCTTTTAATGCAGCAATAAGGCCGGTTAAATCGGCGTTGCTATATACAATTCGGTATTTTATGCCCGCACTTTTTAATGCATCAATTGCACGGCGACGATAAATACACCCCTCTGGTGCGGTAACTAGGGTAACCACGTCGTTTTGCGCAAGTGACAGGTCGCCCACCCACACTAACTCGTCTTGCATAAAAATAGGGAACTTATCAGAGTTGAGTCGCTCATTTAGCGCAAGTACTAAATCGAACTGATCTTGGCGAGAAGCCGAAAGTAAATGTTTACTTAAACGCGACTTAACTTCTAACGACACCTCAGGGTAGAGCGCCACAAAGTCGCCAATAATAGAAGGTAAAATACGCGCAGCAAACTCGCTCGGAATACCCAAGCGCACTTTACCTGCAATGTTTTCTGAAGTGAACTGCTGCAAAATAGCATCGTTGTGTTGCATCATTTGTTTTGCCATAGGCAATAATAGCTCGCCGTACTGGTTTAATACTTGGCGCTGTCCTTGTTTTTTAAATAGTTTATAGCCAAGCACGTCTTCTAAGCGCTTTATTTGCAAACTAACAGCTGGTTGCGACAAGCCAAGTAAATCGCCTGCTTTAGCAAAGCCGCCTATTTCAACTACCATTACAAAAGTACGTAAACCGTCTGTTGATATGTTTTTCATATTTAAAATTACAATTTATATAGCTATATATATAAGTATTATTTATCAATTGATAAAAAATTACAATTTGTTGTTGGTAGGCGTGGGCAATATACTTTTGTAATCGAAAATACACAGGTGTTTGTTATGACTTTTAACCCAATAATGTTTGCCCGCCACAGCAACGCAAGTAGTGCGGTTACTAACGCTTTGCAAACTAACAACAATCACGTTGTAATGGATTTTAGCGGCACCGAAACCAGTGTATTTTTAAGCACTATTTTAGGCCTTGATTTAACTAAGCTTACCGCCAGCGGTTTAGGCTTAAAAGGCACGCTTGATGGCGACTATAATTCTGACTACAGCTTTGCTGTTTATTACTTTAGCGAAACCGCCTTTAGATTTGTATTGCCACACAACGCAAGCCTTCAACTACAAGCGCTTATAAACGAGCAACAGCTACGTTTTGATATTGATTATGTAGTACGCACCGATCTAGCAAGCTTTATTTTAAGTGGCGACAACGCGTTTGATACTCTAGTAAATGCTTTTAAATTAACACCAGGTTTGCGCCTTTCTGACGCGCAACTATGCTACGGTGCGCAAAGTGGTGATGTATTTATTACCGCCATTGATAAAAACGACGAACAACACTTTGTATTAGTCGCTAAACAACAAGAATTACAAAAATGGCAAAGCTACATGCAAGCGCAAGGTTTTGCACTTATGCATAGTGAAGCCGCATAACGAATACAAACAACAGGTGAACATAACAATGTTTACCTGTTTTTAATTGCGATTAAGCAATTAAAGTCTATTTAAGCCACGCCCTAAACAGGGTTAATTTAAACGTGAAGGAATGTTATGACTTCTAAAACTGTACTACATGCTAAGCACCTAGAAGCGGGCGCTAAAATGGTTGATTTTCATGGCTGGGAAATGCCAATCAACTACGGCTCACAAATAGAAGAACACAATAGCGTGCGTACCGACGCAGGTATGTTTGACGTATCACACATGACTATTGTTGATATTAAAGGGCCTCAAGCACAAGCATTTTTACGTAAGCTAGTAGCTAACGACGTTGCAAAATTAACTGTACCAGGTAAAGCGCTTTACACAGGCATGCTTAACGAGCAAGGCGGTGTAATAGACGACTTAATTATTTATTTCTTTAGCGAAACCTTTTACCGCCTAGTTGTTAACTCAGCAACGCGCGAAAAAGACCTAGCGCATTTAGCTAACGTATCGAGCGACTTTGACGTAACTGTTACAGAGCGCCCTGAGTTTGCAATGATTGCAGTACAAGGCCCTAACGCTAAAGCAAAAACAGCCACTCTTTTAAATGCTGAGCAACAAGCAGCTGTTGAAGGCATGAAGCCGTTTTTTGGTGTTCAAGTAGGTGATTTATTTATTGCCACAACGGGTTATACTGGCGAAGACGGTTACGAAATAGTAGTACCGAACGACCAAGCAGCCGATTTATGGCAACAACTGCTAGACGCAGGTGTTAAGCCTGCTGGTTTAGGTGCACGCGACACGCTACGTTTAGAAGCAGGTATGAACCTTTACGGCCTAGATATGGACGAAAGCGTATCACCACTTGCAGCTAACATGGCATGGACCATTGCATGGGAACCAGAAGATCGCGACTTTATTGGCCGTGACGTACTTGTTAAGCAACGCGCAGAAAAAAGCACTGACAAACTAGTTGGCTTAGTGTTTGAAGAAAAAGGCGTTTTGCGAAGCGGTTCTAAAGTAATTGTTGACGGTGGGATAGGTATTATTACTTCTGGTACTTTTTCACCAACACTTGGTTTTAGTGTAGCCCTTGCACGTGTACCACGTTCAACAGGCGATACAGCTCAAGTAGAAATGCGTAAAAAATTAGTAAACGTTAAAGTAGTAAAGCCTAGCTTTGTACGTAACGGTAAATCAATAATTTAAATAATTTGGTTATACCAATCACAATAATTATTGTGATTGGTATCCTCCCAATATAAACCAAAGGACAAATAAAATGAGCAACATTCCTAGCGAGTTAAAATACGCACCTTCACACGAGTGGGTTCGCAGTGAAGGCGACGGTACATTTACTGTTGGTATTTCTGAGCATGCACAAGAACTTCTTGGCGACATGGTATTTGTTGAATTACCAGAAGTTGGCGACGAAGTAGACGCTGGCGAAGACTGTGCAGTAGCAGAGTCGGTTAAAGCAGCATCAGACATTTACGCACCTATCAGTGGCGAAATTGTTGCTATTAACGAAGAACTTGAAGACTCACCTGAAACAGTAAACAACGACGCTTACGGCGACGGTTGGTTATTCCGTATTAAAGCATCTGACGAGTCTGAGCTAGACAACTTATTAGACGCTGAAGGTTACTCGCACACTATCGACGAAGAATAATCATTTTTTGAAGATAACTAAAAGCCCCGTTTAATGTATAAAAATGGGGCTTTTATGATTTTACAGCGCACAACTCCATACTGAGTGAGCTGTTAAATCGTCAAATATTTTAATTAATGCTAGTTACCCATTAGCATTTAGGATCATAGGAATCTGGATTCATGTCAAACGCCAAATCTCTTGAAGAACTAGAGCAAAAGCAAGATTTTATTCGCCGCCATATTGGGCCAAGCCCAGCACAAGTAAGCGATATGCTAAGTGCTTTAGAAGTATCGAGTGTGCAAGAGCTGATCGACCAAACTGTACCGGCTAGCATTCGTCTAGAACAACCGCTAACAGTTGGCGAAAGCCGTACTGAAGTTGAAACACTAAGCTACCTAAAATCAGTAGCCAGCAAAAATAAAGTTTTCAAATCGTACATTGGCCAAGGCTACCACCCAACTAACGTACCGCACGTAATTTTACGTAACGTACTAGAAAATCCAGGTTGGTATACAGCGTACACACCGTATCAGCCAGAGATTGCTCAAGGGCGTTTAGAATCATTATTAAACTTCCAAACTATGACCCTAGATTTAACCGGTCTTGATTTAGCAAGTGCATCACTACTTGACGAATCAACAGCGGCTGCAGAGGCTATGGGCCTTGCAAAACGCGTATCAAAAGCAAAAAAAGCCAATGCCTTTTTTATTGCAGACGACGTACACACACAAACAATCGACGTAGTAACAACGCGTGCCGAGCAGTTTGGTTTTGAAATAATTGTAGGTAAAGCAGAAGATGCCGTTAACCACGACATTTTTGGCGCATTGTTCCAATACCCAACTACATCAGGCGAAGTGGTAGACATAACTGACCTAATTGCTGGCGTACAAAGCAAAAAGGCCATTGCCTGTGTTGCTGCCGACATAATGAGTTTATTACTATTAAAAGCACCGGGTAAACTAGGCGCAGACGTAGTACTTGGTTCGGCTCAACGTTTTGGCGTACCTATGGGTTACGGCGGTCCACACGCTGCATTTTTTGCAACACGTGACGCATACAAGCGTTCATTACCAGGTCGTATTATTGGTGTATCTAAAGACCGTTTAGGCAACGACGCACTACGTATGGCAATGCAAACGCGCGAACAACATATTCGCCGCGACAAAGCCAACTCAAACATTTGTACAGCGCAAGTATTACTTGCCAACATGGCAGCGTTTTACGCGGTGTACCACGGCCCACAAGGCTTAAAAACTATCGCGCAGCGTATACATCGCTTTGCTGATATTTTAGCAAGTGGCCTTAAAGCTAAAGGCATTGCACTTAAGCACAGTACTTGGTTTGATACGCTAACAGTAGTAAGCGACAGCAAAGACGACGTAACAGCACGTGCAATTGCAAAAGGCGTAAACTTTGCAACAAACCACGAAGGCGAGTACTCAATTTCGGTATCAGAAACAACAACACGTGCCGATGTAGCTGAGTTATTCGATGTTATTTTAGGCGAAGGCCATGGCCTAAGTGTTGACGCTATTGCAGCAGACGTTGAAGCAAATGGCAGCGAGTCAATTCCTGCAAGTTTAGTACGTGACGACGAAGTACTAACGCATCCAAACTTTAACAGCTACCACAGCGAAACAGACATGCTTCGCTACATTAAGCGACTAGAAAGCAAAGACTTATCGCTTAATCACTCAATGATCTCGTTAGGCTCATGTACCATGAAACTAAACGCGACCGCAGAGATGATCCCAATTACGTGGCCTGAGTTTGCAAACCTTCACCCATTCTGCCCGCTAGATCAAGCAGAAGGTTACCAAATAATGATTGGCGAGCTACACGACTGGCTAGTAAACATTACCGGTTACGATGCAGTATCACTACAGCCAAACTCTGGTGCACAAGGTGAATACGCAGGCTTAATCGCGATTCGTAAATACCACGAGTCACGCGGCGATGCACACCGTAATGTATGTTTAATCCCAAGCTCTGCGCACGGTACTAACCCTGCATCAGCGCAAATGGCGAGCATGAAAATTGTAGTAGTTAACTGCGACAAAAACGGTAACGTAGACATGGTTGACCTTAAAGCGAAAGCTGAGGAAGTGTCTGAAAACTTATCGTGTATTATGATTACATATCCGTCTACGCACGGCGTATACGAAGAAACAATTCGCGAAATTTGTGACATTATTCATGAGCACGGCGGCCAAGTTTACATGGACGGCGCAAACATGAACGCGCAAGTTGGCGTAACAAGCCCAGGCTTTATTGGCTCAGACGTATCGCACTTAAACTTACATAAAACATTTTGTATTCCACACGGTGGCGGTGGTCCAGGTGTTGGTCCAATTGGTGTTAAGTCACACCTTGCGCCGTTTATGCCAAACCACAGCGTAATTAACGTACCAGGTACTAACATCGGTAACGGTGCGGTATCGGCAGCGCCTTACGGCTCAGCCGCTATTTTACCTATTTCATGGGCTTACATCACCATGATGGGCAGCGAGGGCTTAAAACAAGCCACTGAAATGGCAATTGTTAATGCTAACTACTTAACGCATGAGCTAAGCAAGCACTTCCCAATTTTATACCGTGGTCGTAACAACCGTGTTGCTCACGAATGTATTGTTGACTTACGCCCGCTTAAAGAGCTATCAGGCATTACTGAAATGGACGTAGCTAAGCGCTTGCAAGACTACGGCTTCCATTCACCAACTATGTCGTTCCCAGTAGCTGGCACATTAATGATTGAGCCAACTGAGTCTGAATCAAAAGGTGAGATTGACCGCTTTATCGAAGCAATGGTGTCAATTAAAGGCGAAATTGAAAAAGTAATCTCTGGCGAATGGTCAATCGAAAACAACCCGCTAGTGTTTGCACCGCATACACAAGGCGACGTATTAGGTAACGAATGGGACCGCGCATACGACCGTTTTTACGCTGCATTCCCAGTGCCTGCAGTGGCTAAAAACAAGTTCTGGCCAACCGTTACACGTATTGATGACGTATACGGCGACCGTAACTTAGTATGTTCATGCCCAGCGGTTGAGACTTATCGCGACTAAGAGCACAGATGATCAAAGTTACTATAGTTTGGGAATGAAGTTATAGATTGGGAATTTCATTATAGATTGGGAATCCAATCGCTATTCCCAAACTATAATTATTGAAAAAGGTGAGCCCTAGTGGCTCACCTTTTTTGTATAAAAACTTAGTTGGCGATCAACAATTAAGTTTGTGAACGCTACAATTAAAATTGTGAACACATAAATAAGAAAAAAGCGAACCAGAAATTGGAATTTACAACTATTTTGGGGCACTTCAAATGGTTCGCTCTTTTATTTAGAAATGCCATCTCGAATGATATTTCGATTATATTTTTAACATTTCATAAATACTGCTTATTTTCGCATTACTACTATAGTTCCTACTTTTATCAATTATTGTAAATTTACCTACTAAATATAAATCGTCATTGCTTCCTGATTTTAAAACATCAGTTACTTTTTCTGACGCTAATAATGCAGTGCCCAAACAAGAACCTAGTTCAGGTTTATAAGCTGGATACCATTCATGTAGCCAGTATATAAATGAAGAATTACAAACATCACCTTCTAAATAATTAATACTACTTTCCTTGTACTCCATAGCAGGGTAGCCTGCGCCAATTAAGAAACTAGGATTAAACACCCCTCTTAAAAAGTAATCTATTTCCCAGCGGTTTAATCCTTCCGGAAATAGTTGCTCTGCTAAATAATTACATTCAATTTCAGAGTCAATGTCTATTGTTTTTCCTTCAATAATTTCTTGAGCGGTTAAAGTAATATTATTAGGTATTTCAACACAGAGAACCTCTAAATCAATAGATACGTTTAAATAATCTCTACTAACTGGGGCACTTACTTGTAATATTATTTTTGAACTATGACTTAGCTCCTTGAGTATTTTTCTTAAATCATCTTGTGTTGGTAATCCTGAACTTCTGTTAAGTTCCTCTAGCTTTGGCCAACCTTCAGGTGGGAGGGAATGAAGCAATTTTGAGTACTCCTTACCCAATGGTATAACTTCGAGATTAAAGCGCTCAATGTATTTCTGGAAATAAGGAAAATTAACTTTAGCAAATAGTAAAGTTCTAACATATGCAGAAAGTACTACAGACTCAGTTTGTGATGAAAAGCTACCTAGTATAGGTTCGGCATTAGAAAATTGATCTCCACAGTAATTGTGAGCTTTAAAAAGTGGGACTGCACACCTTTTTGATATGGTTTCCCACTCATGAGAGATATGCTTTGTGAATGGGTATCCTGTGGCTTCCTCTAATCGTTCCATATTGTTATAAAACATAGGTGAAGAACTATACTTGGCCTTTATAAATTTTTCTGGGATTTTATAATTATCTATATTTTCTATAGTTTCGTAATAACTACTGGATAAACGACTAGTTCTACCTGTTAATTTCTGGAGAATATAGTTAGAAGTTAATGAGGGGTGATTTATATTCCTTTGTAAGTCAGCAAATTTGAATATTTCAGTATCAACCAATAGCAAAATAGATAAAAAATCTGAAATTTCAGTTTCAAAAGGTAGCTCACTCAAATATTTTAAATATAGTTTTTTATAGTGTTCGGCATTTTTAAATGTAAGAGTATTGGCTATTTCTTTAGCAGTCTTCAATCTCATAACCCTATCAGGAAGGAAGAAATTTTGAAGCAATAAATTATATGCTATAGCATCGAACTTAACAGGCTCTTCTGTCCAATAACAAGGTTCAAGCGCAAGGTGAATTGTTTCTTGCTCTATACTGGAGACCATGACTTCAGTAACTTCAACAGCTTTATCATATTCTCCGGCTGCAATTAGGTATTGAACTAAGCGTTCTGTCGGTACAACAACCGATTCATTACCGCGGATTTTTAAGTTTTCACCTTGAAGTGAGTCTTTTAGTAGATCTGACCATCTATTGGAATATATTTTTGCAAACTTATTAATCATTAATTCAACTCTGCTACCTCCCATATAGCGAACCCAGCAATTATTTATCTGCAAGCACCTTACAGCCCACTTGTACGATTTAGACTTTCCTTGCAATTTTTTACTTAAATCGAAAATCAATTCAAGTCCTTTATCTAAACTGTAAGGTAATTTGCTATTACTCGTAATGATGTCATCAAAGTTATGTATTACTTCAAGACCTTTACCTTGCTGAACCCAACATTTAACCCACATTTGATAACAATGGAAATGATCTTTATATGATAATTTATCAACAGCTTTAGCAAATGATACTAGTTTTTCTGGAGGGTAAGTATCAGGAAATACTAATAAGTTTTTATCTTTATCTGTATCACTATATTTAGTTTCTCTAGAGGAAGGATGTTTCCTCCCTAGAAAATTCATTTGTTCATTTAGTACTTCTCTTACACTACTAATAACTGTAGCCCTCCCTTCTAAAGCATTAATACTATCAACTTTTGATGTACACCTTATTAAGGAAAAATCAATTTCATCCTTAAAATCAGTAACATTAAAATAAGCTGGCATAATATCATCTAGCACAAACCAGTTTTGTTCTGAAAGATGATATGAAAATTCATCAACAAGTCTTTTAGGATAATGTTGAGATATTAAATTAATCCTCCAAGAGGGGATATGCTGTATTTCACGCTCAGTAAATTCAAATATCTCATTAGTAAATGGAGTCAATCGTTCAAGCCAACCTTTAATATCTCCAATACCACTTTCCCCGCACGTTTCGATGGCATCGTACAACTCACTTAAAGTTGTATCTTTACGATGCCCATAACCGAGGGTATGTTGTGCTGTTTGATTAACAAGTTCCATTACTTGATCTTTAAGGTCAAATTCCAAAGCTATCGCAGCTTCTTCTATAGCATCTCTGCATAGTTCAGCAGTATTATCTTTCCTATTTGCTAAATGAGAAATAGCTTCATTAAAATGATTTTTAGAAAACTCCCTAATTACTCCTACATCAATTAACTTAGCTGATTTCTTTAAAAATAAATGGCCGTTCCACCAACTGCATTTTTTTACTTCTAAAAATATATTTTCATTAAATGGGCACACTAAATCAATATTCTTTAGCAATAAGTAAAGATCTGTTGATATCAATGGTAACGACCTGATAATTGAACCTGTTACATCGAAAAATTTGTATTCTTCGAGTTTAGGTAAAGTAGTTTCAAGTAAATGATAAATGGAAAGTGGTGAAGATTTTTTCTTTCTATTAATACTATTACCTAAACTTATCGCCATATATTTAAATGCTAGTAAAGCTTGCTGAAAGTGTTGCTCCTTATCAGAAATTTCAATTGATAACGGCAGTACTACTTCAGATGGTTCAACCAAGTAATTTAGCAAGTTCTTAAAAAAGAAATCATGTAAATAATATTCTGAAATACTTTCTAATGTAATTGGTTCAATATCTTCTTTAGATACTTTAGTTTTGTCTATTAATTGGTGATTAAGGTAGTAATACAATCGCCCAAGAGTGAATGCCCTTGTCATCTTAGACATGGGGTGATGCTCATCTAATTCTATTTCTTCAGTGCTTGAGGCGCGTACAAGGGCGTCGGTAACAATTTTTATACAGGATTCAGGGATTGCTTCTTTTGATAGTTCAAATAAACAATAACCTTTTCCTTTAGAGATTAAACTGTCTACCATATATCGAAATGGTGCTTCAATTGGTTTTATCCTTTTAATAAACCCTGTTATTCGGAGCATATTAGGTTCAATAACGCTAATAAGAATATCAATAACGGCATTTACTAATTCATGAAACTTATTTCCATATCGACTGCCTTTTATTCCGCTATAGAACATTAGCCTTCTAATTAGCTCATTAATGGCTTCCTCAACAATTAAATCATCACTGTTTTGCAATGAAGACGTAACAACGACAATTTCTTTAGGGTCTTTTAGTTGTCGTAAGTGATCAGCACGCCATAGCAATGCATAACTATCAGGGGTATATTCGAAAATACAATTCAAAAATGTGGAGTAATTTTCATATAATTGAAACTCAACCCCATTTAAAAGTCGTATTTTTATTAATCTAAGGTCAACTAACTTTGCAAATAAATCATTTTCCAGTGCCACCTTTTCGGCATAATCCAAAATATGCTCAATGTGCTCACTTAAATAACCTTTACTAAATGACTCTTTTAGCCAAGCTCTAGATATACCTGACATTAGATTAGAGAAGTCGCCTAGCTTAGCTTCGATTATCCATAACCACCCCCATACCCAATATTCAGGGGCCTCTTTACTTAACCAGCTTTTAACCCTTGGCAACAATCTATTTGAAGCTTCTTGGTACTCACTTCTATTCCTTAGAAATACATTGATACTGCTATGAAATGAGTAAATACCGCTTCTTTTACTATCTAAAAGATGTTCAATGCTTTCATAAGCAGTTAAAAAGTCACTACTATTATTGAAACAGGTACCAAGACTATGCGAATTAGGCCAAGGAAAATCAACACAACTCAAAAGGTATAGTACTTCTTTAGCTGTAGGAGATAGTTGCACCCATAAATTTTTATAATATTGATGAATGTTTCCGTCTGGGCATCTAGGTAATTGCTCTATCGTATGTTCAGTAATTACTTGACCAGAGCGAATCAAATTCTTCATTGAATAAAGCATATGAAGAGGATAGCCATCACTCACGTTTTTTAGTGCCTGTGTGATTTCAGCTAAAGCAGTTTCGTTTTGAGATTTATTATAATTAGGTAAAGTTACTTGTCCTGAGTCCCGCTGTTCAACAAGCCAAGAATTAATAGCCATTAAACCCATTGGTGGCAATGAATGCCAATTAGAGTCTCTATCAATAAGTGTTGAAATTTTGATGGGAAGTTGAGACTCATTAATTGGCTGAGTACCTAAAATTAAACACGCATTTTCAGGCATAGGTAAAAGTTTATTTACTAGATGATTTAATTGAGAAATATCACTCCTTTCTCTCCATACATGATCTAATCCATCTAAAATGATGATTAATGGTTTACCAGTCGTTTTTGCTTGTTGGCTTGCTAATTTTATATAGGAGCCTAACTCTTCTGGCTTATCTCCAATATTAGGAAAGAAGGTATCTAGTTGTGATATAAGTGAATTTGCAGCAACAGGGAATGAAATTCTATCAATCGTATCTTGGCTAGATAACGAATAATGGTGCCGTATCGTCGGAAATTTTTGTTTCAGCAAATGATCGTTTAAGAATGATAAATAAGTGCTTTTTCCCATTCCTGGGGCACCTGATATAACAAAATTTTCAATGTTAGATATTTTGGTAACTATTTTATTATGAAACTGCTCTGATGGTGGAATATATCCTTTAGGGACCTCAAAGTATTGAGAGATAGATCTAGAAGATTTTACATCTAACATTTCTCGGACATTATCTATATAGATATTTCCTCTCTCATTTGGCTGGTTCTTCCTTGTAGCCCAATGCTTAACTGACTTTTGAAATCTATACCAACCCTCGTCATTAGTGTGGTCAGGAACAACACTATCATGCAGTTTGTTTTCTAACCTATCAATACAAGGCAGACTGTGGTGAAACTCAAAGTGCTCGAGGAATCGCAATGTAACTTGTCGAGCACCTAACTGCTCATCTATAAGTATAAGAATTTCTTCTGGAACTAGGTTTTTATTCAACAAATAACCATTTAAATATGACTTGAAACTTTCGTCTGGTATTCTATTTGTTTTTAGTGCCGCTAATGATAAATCATTCTGTTTTATATGAGACTCAACGTCTTTTGACCATTTTTGTATTAAAGATGTTCCATTCTTTTTTTTACCTAATAACCAATCAAAGTCTAAGCTCAAATCTTCTCTTGAGGCGTCGATAGTAAACTTTACTTGAAGCAATTCGTATTTATTGTCGGTAGTTAGAGCAACTACATCGTCTAAACTATAAAATTCTGGACTGTCACTTTCTACTCTCACCCATTGGTAAAAGTCTGGGTTGTGGAACCAATCAATTAGAATCTCTAAACAGACTAAATCTTGATAGTTATAACCTAAACGCGTTAGTTGAGTATGTTTGATGTCATGAGCCATATAGTACGTTCCTTGCTCTAATTATGTTTAGCGACTAATGTTGCTTTTTGAATCCTTGGGCTTCCTAGCTTTATTAGACAGTTTCTAACAAACTAGGAAAGTCCACTTTAACCTTCAGAGTAGGTAAGAAAAGGTTTAGAGTTGAATATTTGTCCTAATGCTATATTCTTTTAATAGACATAATAATAGTATTATATTTGGATGATTCATATAGATGGAACTAGAAAAGGAGATCCCTTCCCCAAAAAGCGCCAATGTTCTTTTGTCAACAGTATCAGCTTTAGCTAGCGAAGTTATATCGCCATTAAAGCGTTTACAACAAATAAGCACAGACAATTGTGAAGTCCAAACTATAAGGTATCTATTCGGCTATTAAATAGTAAAAATAATAAATTTTTGAAACAAAGAGCCAGATGAAGATTTGAAACCAAAAATGACTTACTACCATTTTTCTAAAAACTTGGAAATTGGTCGGTATGGATTTTTTCCTCTGTCTAAACACTGACATTTGTACTTTCAATTTTTATTCATCACAGAGTATTTCACTTAGTGAAGGTAAATATTCTTAATCATTATGGATGTTGTGAGAGCAGAGCTTGATTAATCAGGACAGGTGTCACTGCTAAGATTTTAAATAATTGGAATATAAAAACAATAACAAGGGTGTTTAAATGAATGTTAGTGGTTTCACTGTTAATCAAGATTTGTGGCAAAGTCTTAGACACTGCCAGAAAGAAAGTATTCAAACGGCGCTTAGTTACATAAAAAAGCCGGTAAATGAAAATGCGAACTCTTGTCTGATTAGTTTGCCAACAGGTGCGGGTAAGTCCGGTGTAATAAGTATTGTATCTCACAAAGCAACCCAAAAACGGGTGTTGGTTTTATGTCACCGACGTGCCGTTTGCGACCAACTCTTTAAAGAAATAGATGGCAAGTTCTTTAGTGACCGCGTTGAAGGCGAGGTAATAAAACGTAAGACTGTTTACAGCGATGTGAACGATACATCTAAAAATGGTGTTTACGTTTCTACATTCCAAAAATTGCAAACCTTTGATAGCAATCAACTTGAGCGATTAAAGCAAGATATTGACCTTATTATTATTGATGAAGGGCACGCTGAACCCTCTCCAGTATGGAGTACATTGGTGCGTGGTATTGACGCTCATAAAGTTGTTATTACAGCTACTCCGTACAGGAATGACTTGTATCAATTCGATGTTACCGAAGACGCTAGTTATATTTATACCTTTAAAAGAGCGCTTGCAGACGGTGTTTTGAAAGAGCCAACTTTTGAACAAATCTTTTTAGCTGAATTAAGCGGTAAAATCACACAGTTCTTAGAGGCTAATGAGGGCACAAAGTGCATTATCAAGTGTGAAAAGTTTGAAGATATTAATCGCTTTTACGATTTGTTAAACGATGACTTTTCGGTGTTAGCTATACACGAGCAATTTTCTAAAGATGAACGAGATAATGTAAAAGTTTCCGTGCCAGCGAACCTTAAAGGTTCTGATTACCAAGTCATTATTCACCAGAGAAAACTGGATGAAGGGGTCGATATTCCGGAAGCGAAGTTATTGGTTTTGGCCTATGCAGTTAATAGTGGTCGGGAACTAGTTCAAACAATCGGAAGAGTAGTTCGCTTATATAGTGATATTGAACCTAAAATTTTGGAAATTGAAAGCGATGCAAATAGCCAAATGTGGCAAAACTACAGAAAATTTGATCGTTCACTAGATAGTGCTGATTCAGTTAAAAAATTCATAGCATCACTAGACAGTAATAAGTTGATTGAGCGTTACCTAGAAGCGTTCCCTGATGTGAGTTATTACGGAAACCGTTTTGTAAGTAAGTTTGACCTCAATACCTTCGAGCCGGAAAGTTCTCTTAATATTCCAACAGCATCAATTTGTTTTTTGAATCAGTCGCAGGGATTCAGCGTTCAGCTTTTATCTGATCATCTATATTGGCGATGTAATAACGATGGTGAACTCGCGAGAATATTTGCTACAGAAACTGGTATTCATGGTGTTATATCAATCGCATTCAATAAGTCTCGCTTTTTAACAGACCATTTTTTCTTTGAGCCTTCACTTGAAATAACATTGTATAAACAGCTCTCGAACAACGTTGTTGCAATTTATGATAGCCGAGGTCGCAGATTTAATGGTGAGAAAGATTTAAAACTCGGCTCTGCGGTATCTCTAGATAAACTGCTTAAGGTAATGTCATTAGGTGAATCAGCCTCAACGAAAGAAGCGAGTAGTAAATCGATTAGCTCTGCTAGAAAACGTCCTGAAAGCATCGCGGTAAAAGGACGAAACTTAGAGCAAATGGCTGACATGCAAGCTAATGCTTCATATCGGTTAGCCACAATGCGTTGTGATACCTATGACCAATTCAATAAAAAGAAAGGTAGCTATTATGTAGGCGCAGATTCTGGGAGAATCTCAGATCAAAAAGAGTCATCGTTTACTTTGGGTGATCTTAATGATTGGCTTACAGATATTGATAGCGTCATATCTGCAAATATTAATATAAAGAATGCCTTAATACATTCATATGCAAAGCCAATATCTGTTGATGAAAACTTTGAAGCTCACAGCTTGATTTTTGATTTAACAGAGTATGAGTCTCCGATTAGTATTTTTATAGCTGAGGAACAATATACACTCGATAATTCGTTTTTGTATTTAATTTATGATAACGGTGCTTTACTTGTTGATGGTGTTGAGGAAAGTAAAATCTTAGTCAACTTTAATAAAGAAGAACCTTATCTAGAAATTACACCAGAAGTGGAAATACTATATTCACTTGAAGGTGGGGAACAACAAGACATAACTGACTTTCTCAACGAGCACTTACATAAAGCTCTTTTGGCTAACGGGATAAGCTTTTCAAACGGTAAGTTCTATCAATTAACACTTCCTCTGGCTGATAGTTTCGTACTAGGTGCTTCAAATCTTGCCAATGTTGTTATTGGGCTTAAACCACTTATTGGTGAAGATTTAGATGAGAAGGGATGGCAAAAAGAAAGAAAGGATAAAAAGGGTTTTCATCAAATAGTGGATGATGGCTTTAGTCCGCATTCTGTTTTTTATTTAGTGGATCAATTAAAAGCTAACGGGTTAGATAACCCAACTAAAAACGAATTAGGTCCATTTTCTCCTTATATACCCGAAGCTGATTTGTTAATTAACACGGATATGGGAACTGAGCCTGCTGACTTCATAGTTTCGTCAAAAAATAAATTGGCTTTTGTTCACGTTAAATGTGGCAAAGCTACAAAAAAGCCAAAATCGTCGGCTGGTGCACTAGCAGAAGTTGGCTCCCAAGCCATAAAAAACATTGACATGCTTATTAGTGGAGATATTGAACTGAAGCCTTTTAATTGGAATAGGCTTCATACAGCTTGGCCAGCTTCTGAAGCCGCACAAAATATTGTTGAAAGAATTAGAGTTTTTCAAGGTGAAGAGTTTAGTGCTCAAAATGAGCAGGAAAGGTTAGAAAAATTAAATGAGTTATGGGGCACAGTTGCTGCAAGAAGACGCTCAACAGCAGTAAAAAAAGAAATTTGGATTGTTGTTGCTAATGGTTTTTCTGCCAAACATTTTGAGCGGCAATTAAAGTTAGGTTCAGAGGCAAATGGCGAAACCTTACAAGCTTTTCAATTATTAAATAGCTGGTTAGCAACAGCTCATGATAATGATGTTGAGTTGAAGGTTTTTGTTTCACCATAGTGGTAAATGTGATCTAAGGAATAAGCTTTTGATCATGCTAAATTTTAATTAAAATAGAATTGTTTAGACTAAATTGAAGGTAAATTATGGATGATTATTCTTTAAAGGTTAAGCAAGGAATTTTAACGCTCTATTCAAAAGGAAATAGGGTGGAGGACGCTTTTCAGCTTTTTTCAAAACACCGGATGAAGTTAAGTAAAGCTGAGAAAGAAGTGTTTCGAGAGAAGTATGTAAATAAATCAAGCAAAGAAAATTTAAGTAACTTCATAAGCTCATTAAATTTTTATGACGCGAAAAGCAACTATGAAATAAGTAAGAAAAAAAGTAAGAGAAAGTTAGCTTGCAGAAAGCTTGAAAAGAAAATCTACGGCCCTAAGTTTAATGTTGAGCGGTATCTACTAGCTAAGGAGAGCTCTGATTCATATCTGAGTAGTTCATTCGAAATAGACACTGATGCTTCGCTCATAACGTCCCAAACATATTCTTATGAGGTAAACGAGCTTCAGCAAAAAGAGCCTGACTTAAATAGCCAAAGTGATGAGTTACCACTTCATCTATATGTTTATGATCCAGAAGATGTAAATGAACTTAGTCTTGATGAAATCTCAGAGGTTTGGCTGCATAGGTATGAGTTATGTGGAACAAAGGAAGCTGCGGCAGAGGTGCTTGCTCTTAAGGATGTAAATGATGGAAATGTTGATAGCTATCAAGGCTGGGAAAGTTATTTAAATCATGACTATATTACTGAATTTGAAAATAAAGTAAAAAGTGAAGCTGTCTTTCAGTATGACAACTATGCAAGTCAAAAACCGATTAAAGTTGATAATCCATTTGATAGAAAAAAATATAGCCGCTTGCAACTTGTTAAGCTGCCTTTAAAGCAAATTATAAAGTTATGGGAAGAACGAGATTATTCTTTTAATTCAGTTGCTGCCGCATGTGAAGCGTTAGCTATTATTCGATATATGAATAAAATTGATAGCCAAAAGAAGCACTGGAAAGCCTTTCTTGAACACCCACAAATTTTAGACTTAGAGTACGATTACGACGAGGTGGGAGATGAATTTGAAGAGAAAGATAGAGTTGCCAAGCCGATTCAGAAAGAGCAGTTGGATTTAGAAGCCTTATCTGAGGATAACAGGAGTAGAGTTACTAGAAGTCAGGTTACTAGGGTTGGTCAGCAGGGATTTCGGGCGCTTATTCTGGATAATTTCTATATAAAATGTGCTATATCTGGCAGTGAAGAGCAAGCCTTGCTTGAGGCTGCACACATTATGCCTTACAAAGGGGCGCAATCTAACGTGTTACAGAATGGCTTATGTCTCAGAGTTGATCTCCATCGGTTATTTGATAGGTTTTTAATATCAATTGAGCCGCAAACTTTAAGTATAGTCGTTTCAGATAAAATTAAAGATACTTACTACAAAAGTTTTGCAGGAATAAAATTGGGGACTAGTAAAATCGGTGTTTCAAAATCATTATTAAAGAAGCACTTTTATCAATTTATGACGCATAATAAAAATAGCTGAATCCCTTTTCAGCTACAACTTTCTTAATCATTAATATTATCGGGCTTATCATGATTAGGGTTATTTCGCGCATACTCGACGCCGTCACGTTTATAAACGTGGGTGTCGGGATGTTGACCTTGCTTTACTTCTTTTACGAGCTTGGCTCGTGAAACGTCGCCACGGCCGGTAACTGTGTAGCTTTTATTGCCACCATTTTTACCGCCGCCATTTCCATTAATACTACTGCCTTTCGCCATAATTAAATCCTCAAATATTGAATAAAAAGTCGTAACGAACACAAGAATAAAGTTGCAACCCTCTATCTCACCTCCGGTATCCGCCATACTTTATATGTCGGTGAGTAGTATGTTTTTCAATCAAAT
>NZ_PJAV01000068.1:0-213 GCF_002836695.1 Pseudoalteromonas sp. 78C3 | reverse complement strand
TGAGTCAACACTTAGTTTTAAACTTTCTTTCGACAATTTAAAACCGAAGTTTTATTTAACTCTCTGAGTTGTTTGTGCCTCGCTATGCGTTGGCGTTTCCTGTCTCAGTGGGGTCGCATTATAGGGAGATTCGAGCGGGGGTCAATGTTTTATTTCAGCTTTTTGACAATTAAATGAATTTAGTATGAAAGCTATACAAATAAAGGGCTGCAG
>NZ_PJAV01000067.1:0-231 GCF_002836695.1 Pseudoalteromonas sp. 78C3 | reverse complement strand
GAAAATGGGTTAGTGAAAAGTATTTTAACCTTTCACCTTATTGCCATTGCGAGCTGGTTAGGGTCATTGTGGCCGCTTTACAAAAGCTGCACTTTACTACCTACCAGTGAAGTAAAGCGGTTAATGCATTACTTTGGTCAACTCGCTATTGTTATTGTATTTGTACTACTTATTTCGGGCTTAACTCTGCTCCTGCAGTACCTAGAGTCATTTTCTGCATTGTTTACATCA
>NZ_PJAV01000066.1:0-236 GCF_002836695.1 Pseudoalteromonas sp. 78C3 | reverse complement strand
AGTTAACATTAATAAACTAAATGATTTAGATAGTTTTAATTGTTTCATGATACGACTACCTCTCTAAACATGCCGGCATCCATATGGAATAATAAATGGCAATGCCAAGCCCAGCGCCCTACATCGTGAGGGGTGGTTAAAAAGCTGATTCTTTGTGCGGGTTGAACAGGTATTGTATGACGTCGCACTTGCACATCACCTTGCTCGTTTTCTAAATCACTCCACATACCATGCAG
>NZ_PJAV01000065.1:0-236 GCF_002836695.1 Pseudoalteromonas sp. 78C3 | reverse complement strand
TGTTAACATTAATAAACCTAATGATTTAGATAGTTTTAATTGTTTCATGATACGACTACCTCTCTAAACATACCGGCATCCATATGGAATAATAAATGGCAATGCCAAGCCCAGCGACCTACATCGTGAGGGGTGGTTAAAAAGCTGATTCTTTGTGCGGGTTGAACAGGTATCGTATGACGTCGCACTTGCACATCACCTTGCTCGTTTTCTAAATCACTCCACATACCATGCAA
>NZ_PJAV01000064.1:0-319 GCF_002836695.1 Pseudoalteromonas sp. 78C3 | reverse complement strand
TTGTAAAGAGAACAACACTTATTGTTTTGGGTCTGTAGCTCAGCTGGTTAGAGCGCACCCCTGATAAGGGTGAGGTCGGTAGTTCAAATCTACTCAGACCCACCACTTCTTATCTAATTAAGAAGATGGTTAAAATAATAAGTACCAGCATATGTGGGGCTATAGCTCAGCTGGGAGAGCGCCTGCCTTGCACGCAGGAGGTCAGCAGTTCGATCCTGCTTAGCTCCACCACTTACTTCTTAAAAATAAATATTCTTTATCAGGCCATTAACCGCCTGAGAATAGAGTGTGTTTAATTTTGAGAAGTTTTTACATCTCT
>NZ_PJAV01000063.1:0-331 GCF_002836695.1 Pseudoalteromonas sp. 78C3 | reverse complement strand
GCGAACAGCACATTATTTCAAGTTTTCTTCAAAAAAGGGTTGATCTGTTTTCGGATCTCCCTATAATGCGACCCCACTGAGACGGGAAACGCCAACGCATAGCGAGGCACGAACAACTCAGGGTGTTAAGTAAAACTTAGTTTGAATCTTTTTAGAAAGTTTAAATTTAAGTGTTGACAAAAAAATAGGAAAGCGTAATATGCGCAGCCCTAGCGAGATAAAGTTTGACTTTATAATCGCAGCGTTCTTTAACAATATAAAGCAATCATCTGTGTGGGCACTCGTACAGATTGAGTTCTAACAGCCAACCTACTTAGGTAGCGAGGCAAAT
>NZ_PJAV01000062.1:0-346 GCF_002836695.1 Pseudoalteromonas sp. 78C3 | reverse complement strand
TTCTGCAATGGCAGGTATGGCTGGCATGTCAGGTATGAACTCTAAAGAAATGGATCATAGCGCTATGGAGCACGGTGCAATGGCGATGGATCATAGCAAACATGGTATGTCTGAAAACCCATTGGCAGTTGCCAGCCCTAAAGTGCGTCATGCCAAAACGGAGTATGGAGCTTCAGTTGATATGCGCGTTGATATGCCTAGAACAAATCTTGATGATCCTGGTATTGGTTTACGTAAAAATGGTCGCCGTGTTTTAACACTTGCAGATTTACACTCACTTGAAGGGGTCACTAACCAGCAAGAGCCAGAAGCTGAAATTGAGTTGCATTTAACCGGAAATATGGAA
>NZ_PJAV01000061.1:0-346 GCF_002836695.1 Pseudoalteromonas sp. 78C3 | reverse complement strand
CTCCATGTTTCCGGTTAAATGCAGCTCAATTTCAGCTTCTGGCTCTTGCTGGTTAGTGATCCCTTCAAGTGAGTGTAAATCTGCAAGTGTTAAAACACGACGACCATTTTTACGTAAACCAATACCAGGATCATCAAGATTTGTTCTAGGCATATCAACGCGCATATCAACTGAAGCTCCATACTCCGTTTTTGCATGACGCACTTTAGAGCTGGCAACCGCTAATGGGTTTTCAGACATACCATGTTTGCTATGATCCATCGCCATTGCACCGTGGCCCATAGCGCTATGATCCATTTCTTTAGAGTTCATACCTGACATGCCTGCCATACCAGCCATTGCAGAG
>NZ_PJAV01000060.1:0-366 GCF_002836695.1 Pseudoalteromonas sp. 78C3 | reverse complement strand
TCCCTGCATTAAGGTCACTTGCATCGGCATTAGGACTAGGCTTCTTCTCTCACTTCGAAGGAATAGCTGTAAATACGCTTTTACCTATTTTTGCATCTTTGGAACTATTGGTAAACTTATACAACTGGCACAAAAATAAAAACCATACCAGAGCTGTCTTCAGCATTCTAGGGCCTGTAGCAGTGCTATTAACGCTTTATCCTCTTTGGCTATATGATTGAAGCACATACCTATTTTACTTTGGTATTTGCTTAATGGTCGTTATGTCGGTTTTGGATATCGTAAAACCAGTAAGGGAGCAAACATGCAACGTATGGCTAATTGCCGTCGTTGAAACGATTAACGGTCAATGTCTGCTTTTCGCTC